>JABDJG010000165.1 GCA_013002595.1 Hyphomicrobiales bacterium
ACAAGTTCGAGGTCATGGATCTGTGCAATCCGCTCAATATTCCGTGCGGCCCGATCCTGTCGATGAAGGAGCTGGCCGAAGAACCTTCGCTGCGCGAGACCGGCACGATCGTTGAGGTCGACCATCCTGAACGCGGACCCTATCTGACCGTCGGCTGCCCGATCAAACTGTCCGACTCGCCCGTCGAGGTCGAGCGTTCACCACTGCTCGGCGAGCACACGATGGAAATTCTCACCGACGTGCTGGGATATTCCGGCGACGCGCTCGACAACGTGACCGGTTCAGGCGCGGTTGGCGAGATCAAAGCCGAGGCGGCTGAATAATGGCATCACCGACCGGACCAGCCATGCGCCTGATCGTCATGGGCCAGCAGGCCTTCGGCAAGGACGCGCTTGCAAAGATCCTCGATGCCGGGGTCGATGAGGTTATGGCGGTTTATTGTGCCCCGGATAAAGAGGGCCGGCCGGTCGACCCGTTGAAGGAATTTGCGCTTGAACAAGGCTTGCCCGTGGTCCAGCCGGCAAACTTCAAGGACGAAGCGGTGCTTGAAGAGATGCGCAGCCACAATGCCGACCTCATGGTGATGGCCTTCGTGACGCTTTTTGTGCCCGAGGCAGCGCGCGACGTTCCGCGTATGGGGTCGATATGCTTTCACCCGTCGCTGCTGCCGTTGCACCGCGGCCCCTCAGCCGTCAACTGGCCGATCATTTTCGGGTCCACGAAGTCGGGCTTCAGCTGGTTCTACCCCACAGACGGCCTCGATGAGGGCGACGTACTGATGCAGTGGGAATGCGATATCGGCCCCGATGACACGGTGATCGATTTGTATTTCAAGAAGATCTACCCGGTTGCTATTGAATCGGTTCTTGAAGTTTGCGACCTGTTCCGCTCAGGCAACCCGCCGCACATCGTGCAGGATGAATCAAAGGCCACCTATGAATACCGCTGCAAGAAATCGGACGCCGAAATCGACTGGGCAAAGCCGGCAGCAGATGTCTACAACCTGATCCGCGGGACAAATCCTGCGCCTGGCGCCTGGACGACTGCCGCAGGCCAGGAAGTGCAGATTTTCGATAGTTGCCCGCAGGCCGGCGACGGCACACCGGGCGAAGTGATTAGCGTTAGTGGCGACGGAATACTGGTTCAGGCCGAGGGAGGCCGAGTGCTTGTCAAACGTGTCCGCCCGCAGGGCGGCGACAAGCAGGCGGCTGGCGACTGGGCGCGTACTGCCGGCATTGAACCGGGAACACGGCTGGGAAATTAAGGACACTGCATGGTCAACCGCTCATCAAGGAACTATGCTTGGGCACAGAATTCCTGCAATCTGGAATTTTGACGACGGATGGGATGCGCCTGTTTGCGTAACCATTATCCTAGTCGAATAACGGCGGCCGCTATCGGCCGCGAACCCTAGGGAGGAAAAACTATGGGTATTACACGTAGACTAATGATGGGACTGAGCTTCGCGGCCACGATGGCCGTAGGAGTGTTCGGTGCGAACATGCCGGCCTTTGCGTGGGAACCGGTCAAGCCGATCGATTTCGTGATCATGGCCGGTGCCGGTGGTGGTGCCGACCAGATCGCGCGCTTCATTCAGTCTGTTGCTGAAAAGCACAAGATGTCCCCTCGTCCGCTGGTGCCGAACAACAAGGGTGGCGGCTCGGGAGCCGAGGCGCTGATCGCGCTCAAGGGAGCAAGTGACCCCGACCACACGATCCTGGTCACGCTCAACTCGTTCTTCACCACGCCGTTGCGCCAGCCGAACCTGGGCATCGACATCCAGACCTTCACGCCAGTCCAGATGATGGGCGTCGATCCGTTCGTTTTGTGGGTCCACAAGGATTCCGGCATCACGACCTTCGAGGACTGGGTTGCCAAGGTAAAGGCCGATGACGGCAATTACGTCATGGGCGGAACAGGCAAGGGTCAGGAAGACTCGATCGTCGTCGCCTGGATGGAAAAAAACTACGGCCTCAAGATCAAGTACATCCCCTACAAGGGCGGTGGAGCCGTGGCCAAGGACCTGGCTGGCCAGCAGATCATGGCCAGCGTCAACAACCCGTCCGAGGCCAAGGGCTTTTTTGAGGCCGGCGACGTGGTGCCGCTGATTGCCTTTTCCGACGAGCGCCTTCCCAATCTGCCGGATACGCGCACCGTCAAGGAACTGGGCAAGGACTTCAGCTACTACAATCAGCGCGCCGTGGTCGGTGCACCCGGCATGGTGGATGATGCCGCCGCCTTCTACCAGGACCTGTTTACTAAGATCTACAATACATCGGAGTGGCAGGACTACATGAAGTCAGAAAGCCTCGAACCGTTGCCGATGGATCCAGGGCAGCAGAAGGCGTACTGGGCGACCCAGGTCGAACGGCACAAGGAGCTGTTCAAGGAAATGGGCGAATAGCGCGTCCGCGCTTTATAGGGAGAGCTGGCATATGCGGCGCGCAGAAATCATCACGGCGGGTGTGCTGGCCCTCCTTTCCATTTACATGATGTGGAAGAGTACCGATCTGGACGTTGGCTATATCTCGGGCGAAGGCCCCGGCGGCGGCGCCTGGCCGTTCTGGCTTGCCGCGGTCATGCTGGTCTGCACAGGCGTGATCGCCGTCAACTGGGCGCGGCGCACCTCGCCACCCTCGCAATCCACCGAGCCGCTGCTCGACAGTTACGGGATCAGGATGCTGGTCCTCGTCGGTGGCGGTATCACCGGATTCATCGCCCTTACCCACATCATTTCGATGTATGGCGCGATGTTCGTGTTCTTGATCTACTATCTGCGGGTGATGGGCCAGCACACCTGGCGCCTGACCATGGCAATCGCGACTTTGACCCCGGCCATCTTCTTTTATTTCTTTGAGGCGCTGATGCGCATCACGCTGCCCAAGGGCATGCGTTTCCTCGACCCGATCTTCAATGCGCTGAGCGCACTTATCTACTGAACCGCATTGTCAGGCCTTGTGCCTGAACGCGAGAGGCATACACGATCATGATGGAAATCCTCGGACATTTGGCAGACGGCTTCTTGCTTTCGCTGCAGCCGTTGAACCTGATGCTGATCATCATAGGCGTCACGCTCGGCCTGTTCATCGGCGCGATGCCGGGCCTCGGCTCGGTCAACGGCGTGGCTATCCTGCTGCCCATCACTTTCCTGGTGCCGCCGGCCTCTGCCATCATCTTCCTTGCCGCGATCTACTACGGGGCAATGTACGGTGGCGCGATCAGTTCGATCACGCTGGGCATACCCGGTGCCTCGACCGCGGTGGCGACCACATTCGACGGACGGCCGTTGGCGATGAAGGGCCGTGCCAGTCTGGCGTTGGTCACCGCGGCCATTGCCTCGTTTGTCGGCGGCACCGTATCCAACGTGCTGTTCACCGCTTTTGCCCCGCCGCTGGCCACCGTTGCCCTGAACTTCGGGCCACCGGAGATTTTTGCCCTGATGTTGCTGGCGTTTGCCACCTTCGTCGGTCTGGGCGGCGACGATATCCCGAAGACGATCTTCTCGATTTGCTTCGGGCTGGTGCTGGCCGCGGTCGGATTCGACGAGATTTCCGGCGAGCCGAGATTGGTATTCTTCGGTATCTCCGGTTTCCTGCATGGCATCAACTTCCTGGTTTTGGCGATCGGCGTCTACGGCATCGGCGAGATGCTGTGGACCCTCGATTCGACGCGCGGGAAGATCACCTCCACCGCCGCCACGTTTTCCGTCAAGGGCGTCGTCGAAGATGCCAAGGAAGGCATGCGCCGGGGCTGGAAAGGCACCGCCATCGGCTCCTTGCTGGGTTTCTTCGTCGGCATCCTTCCAGCCGCTGGTGCCACGCCAGGCTCATTGATGTCTTATGGTGTGGCCAAAATGGTGGCCCGCAAACCTCAGGAATTCGGCCAGGGCCATCCCAGCGGTGTTGCAGCGCCGGAAGCGGCCAACAATTCGGCCTCGACCGGTGCGATGCTGCCCATGCTGACACTCGGCATTCCCGGTTCACCGACGACCGCCATCCTGCTCGGCGGCATGGTGATCTGGGGCCTGACTCCCGGCCCGCGCCTGTTCACAGACCAGACCGAGTTCGTCTGGGGGCTGATCGGATCGTTCTATATTTCGAATTTCTTTGCCCTGCTGATCAATCTCGCCTTCATCCCGCTGTTTATCTGGATGCTCCGGATGCCGTTCACCATCCTGGCGCCGATGATCTTCGTGCTGTCTGTCGTTGGTGGGTATGCCGCCACTCAGGACATGCACGATGTCTGGCTGATGCTGTTCTTCGGCCTGGGTGCGTTCTTCCTGCGCAAGCTCGACTACCCGTTGGCACCGGCCGTGCTGGCGATCGTGCTTGGACCAATCGCCGAACCGACCTTGCGCCAGTCGCTGTTGCTGTCGAGCGGTGATGCAACGATCTTCATCACAAGACCGATTGCCGGCCCGATCACCATTATCGCCATCATCTTGATCCTGTTGCCGGTATTCCAGCTCATCCGCAAAAAAATGAAGGGCGACAAGGCGCCGGCCGAAATGTCCTGAGCTTCAGCGGATCCGGCCGGAACGGATCGGCAAAAAGTCGTCCCAAATACCCAGCGTAGTTAAATTGGTTGACTGGAGATTTGTGACAAATATCACATCTTTCATGCCCGAATGGTGGTAGGAGCCTTGACTGCTTGGGGGCCACTTTGGTTAGTGAGGCCGTCGCCATGATTTACGATGAAGATCACAATCTCGAAAAGAATGTGGTTGGAGAGGTTGTCTGCACCTGGGTCTTCGCACTCTGCCTCGTTGGTGTGGTCCTACTTGTCATCGGGCTGCTGGACTAGACACCACATCTGGAGTCAGATCGAAATAGATTGAATCAATCAAAATCGATCCTGAACCAAGCCCTACGACGTTGACATTGTAACTAACGAGTGCAATCCTGCTATCTGTTCGTTCATCGCCTCGCGCACCTTGATGTTCGAGGCGGCAGATCCAGCCGATCGGTTTGGATTTGTGGACGGTGAAGATGCAACAACTTAGCGAGGAGTAAGCATGAGTCCACCTGACCATACATGTTGGCTTCGCCTTGTTGCGGGGCCACGGCTTGGCTAGCGGGCTGCAGCTTTTTGACACCGCAGACCTGGGCCGTTATTCACCTACATCATAGAAAATTCATACGAGGGCGCGTGACCTTGATCAGGTCCCACAGAGCCTCGAAACAGAGCCGGAAGCAGGCTCAGATTGAATATCGATAAAAGCCCCGTCGGCGCGAAGACACAGAGCGCGGCGGGGCAAATTGCGCCGAACAATGTGCAAGGTGTCCCCGTGCCTGATCGAGGCATACACGTCCGTGCGCGAACTGGCTCCCAAAAAGCAAACACCCGGGGCGTGCCATTGCTGGCACGTGTCCCGGGTGTCATCGGCTACAATCTCCAAGAGCGCAGGTGCCTGCGCAATGGATTTATTCGCTGATGCTTGCCAGCTCTTCTGCATTCAGCGAGCCGTCTTTGTCGGCATCGGCGCTGCTGAAGGCCTCTTCTGTGATGTTAGCCGCCTTGGCTTCTTCCATTGAAATCATGCCGTTGGCGTCTGAGTCGATCTCGGCCAGTTCGGCAGCCTGGCCAGCGGTGAAGGAAAAGGCTGAGATTGCCAGTACAGCGATAAGTTTTTTCATGTTTGATCTCCCAATACTATAGAAATGCCGTTGATCGCGTCATTGCCTGCGCGATAAATGAGGCCGGCATCAACAGTCCCCATCTACGACCGCTATATGATCTCAGTTATTGGTCCAAGTTCGACAAAACCCGCGCCGATTTCGGGCCAATCAAGGAATCTTTGCGACGAATTGCCGGTTTGCGGCATCGGTGTGGTGAGGCGTCGCAATTACGGCCAAATTTGGCAACAACAATCGATTTGTGATCGTCCACAACCCCCGACCTTGTAAGCGATCGATCAAATGCGACCCTTGCATATGCTGTTCACGGCTTCGGCAAAATGCGTCGATTTGTATATGGGCTGTCGTGTCCGCAGGCTGGTATACCAAACACATATCCGGAACGCTGGTCACTGGGGAACCGGCGCGGGACGGTGAGTGGGGAAAGACAATGCGAGTATGTATTTTCGGTGCCGGCGCGATTGGCGGGTTTCTGGCGCACGGGTTGGCCCAGGTCGATGGCGTTGAATTGTCGATCATGGCGCGCGGCGATCATC
>JABDJG010000135.1 GCA_013002595.1 Hyphomicrobiales bacterium
GTCTATGACATTTCGCGGGCAAGCGCGCGGATCGAGGCACTCTTCTTCGGCGGGGTTGATATGGCAGCGGAGTTGCGCTGCCAGAACGCCTGGCAGCCGCTGCTCTATGCCCGTTCGCGCGTTGTCCATGCAGCGGCCGGCGCAGGCCTTGATGTCATCGATGTGCCGTTCTTGGATCTGCAGGACCCGGACGGTATGGAGCGCGAGGCCATTCTGGCGCGTGACCTCGGCTTTTCCGGCAAGGGTTCGATCCATCCCAAGCAGATCCCGGCGCTCAACGCCGTGTTCACCCCCGATGAGGCAACCATTGCCCGCGCCAAACGGGTGATCGAGGCTTTCGAGGAGGCTGATACCGGGCTGGTCGTCATCGACGGCAAGCTGATCGAGAAACCGGTTCTGCGTGACATGCACCGCATTCTGGCAATCGCCGAACGGGTATCGGCGTGAGGATATAAGGCGCAACCCCATGGCCCTTGCACTGGAAACCATCTCAGACACCTATGACCGGGACGGTTTTGTGTTCCCGATCGATGCAGTCAGTGCAGCGGAGGCAACGGCCCTGCGCGCCGATCTCGAGGCGGCCGAGGCCGAACTGGCCGATGATCCCGAACGGTTAGCCCTGTTGCGCTCTTATCCCGATCGCCTGCTGCCGTCATTCGATGCGCTAGTGCGCAATCCGAACCTGATTTCAGCGGCATCTGAAGTGCTCGGTCCCGATCTCATGGTGTGGAGCTCGGGCCTGTTCATCAAGGAGGCCAATTCGCCCAAGATCGTTTCCTGGCACCAGGACCTGACCTACTGGGGGCTCGACAATGCCGATGAGACCACCTGCTGGGTGGCGCTGTCCAATGCCGATGAGGCCAGCGGCTGCATGAAGTTCGTCCCCGGCAGCCACAAGGCCAACCTGGTGCCGCATGTCGACACCTTTGATGAAAACAACCTGCTGACCCGCGGCCAGGAAGTCGCTGTCGATGTCAACGAGGAAGACGGTGTCGCGGTCGAGCTCAAACCCGGCCAGTCCTCGATGCACCATGGCCATCTATTCCATGCCTCCGGCCCCAACACGACGGACGACCGCCGCACCGGCTCGGCGATCCGCTACATCAAGACGTCGATGAAACAGCGCACCGACGACAAGATGCTGGTTGCACTGGTGAGCGGCGAGGACCGCTATGGCCATTTCACCATCGCCGATACGCCCAAGGGCCGGCTCCTGGCAGAAGACTTCGAGCGCTGCCACGCCGATGCCATGATCAAACGCCGGGTGCTCTATGAGGGTGCCGATACCAGCAAAGCCAAGCGGTATTGATCGCCAGGCCAACTTTGTCCGATGCTCACCCTATTCACCGCATGATGAACGGATTGGCGACGCTGGTTTGCTGGGCGATCCAAACTGATTTTACCTGCATGAAGCCCTTGATGGCTTCCATACCGCTTTCGCGGCCAAGACCGCTGCGCTTGTAGCCGCCGAAGGGCGAAGTGTAGCTGACCGCCCTGTAGGTGTTGATCCATACGGTGCCGACGCGCAGCTTTTCCGACATGCGGATGGCGCGGCCGATGTCGCTGGTCCATACACCGGCGGCAAGACCGAAATCGATGTCGTTGGCGATGCGGATGGCGTCTTGTTCGGTATCGAACGGAATGACGCCGAGGACCGGGCCAAAAACCTCTTCCTGGGCGATGCGCATGGAATTGTCGACGCCGGTGAAGATGGTCGGCTCGACAAACTGGCTGCCCCTGGCGCCGGGCCCGTCATAGGGCTTGCCGCCGAGCACGCAGGTTGCGCCGTCCTTGTTGGCAATGTCGATGTAATCGAGCACCTTTTGATACTGCGGCGGTGTGGTGACCGGGCCGACGTGGGTGTCGAGCGACATCGGATCGCCGATGGTGGCGCTTTTGGCGACCTCGACGAGGCGGTCGACGAACTCGTTGTGGATCGATCTTTGCAGCAGCAGGCGCGAGCCGGCGATACAGGTCTGGCCGGTCGCGGCAAAGATGCCCGAGATCGCGCCCATGACGGCAGCTTCCTGGTCAGCATCTTCGAAAACGATGTTGGGTGATTTGCCGCCAAGTTCGAGGGTGACCGGTTTGATCGATCTGGCAGCGGCCTCGTAGATCTTCTGACCGGAGATATCGGAGCCGGTAAAGGCGACCTTGGCGACATCGGCGTGCTCGACCATCGGTGCGCCGACCTCGATGCCAAAACCGGTTATCGTGTTGACGACCCCCGGCGGAAAGCCTGCCTCCTCGATCAGCTTCATGAATTCCAGCGTCGAGGCGGAGGTGAACTCCGATGGCTTGATCACCGCGGTGTTGCCGGCAGCCAGCGCGGCCGACAGTTTCCAGGCGAGCAGCAGCAGGGGCGAGTTCCACGGTGTGATCATGCCGACGACGCCGAGCGGCTCGTAGCGGGTGAAATTGAAGACGCCCTCCTTGTCGGTCGGGATGACGGCGCCCTCGACCTTATCGGCAAGGCCGCCGTAGTAGCGGTACCACTCGGCGAGATATCTGGTCTGGCCGGCCATCTCGGCAATCAGCTTTCCGTTGTCGCGCACCTCGATTTCGCCGAGGCGCTGGGCATCGCGCTCGATGAGATCGGCAAGACGGTTGAGCAGCTTGCCACGGGCGGTCGGCTTGGTCTCGCCCCAGCCGCCCTCAAAGGCGGCCTTGGCGGCGCTAACGGCGGCGTCGGCATCGGCGGCATTGCCCCGCGCGATCCGGGCCCAGGTCTCGCCGGTATAGGGGTTTTCGGTGTCGAACCACTCACCGGACGCCGGTTCGACCCAGGCGCCGTTGATGTAATGAAGGTACTTTTCCATCGGATTTTGCCTTTGGTGCTTAATCACTGTGTTCGCGCCGCGCCGATCCGACATTCCGCCTTTAGAATGGTTTCCTGTTGGCGCCGGAACCATTATTCATATTAGCCAGCTGACATCGATGCAAAATCTATCGTGATGGATGGGAAAATGACCGATCAGGAATTCGAAACCGTGCTGGTGACCGGACCGGCAGCGCATGTGTTGCTGGTCACACTCAACCGGCCCGAAGTTGCCAATGCGTTCAACACCCAGATGGCGCGCGATGTTACGGCGCTGTTTGAAGATCTGGCGCTTGATTCCGGCGACACGCGCTGTCTTGTGATGACCGGTGCGGGCACCCGGGCATTTTGTGCCGGCGGTGATCTGAAACAACGCAAGGGCATGAGCGATGAGGCCTGGGGCAAGCAGCATCTGGTGTTTGAACGGATGGTGCGCGCGGTGATCGATTGCCCAGTTCCGTCCATCGCCGCGGTCAATGGCGCTGCCTATGCGGGCGGCTGCGAACTCGCCTGCGCGCTTGATTTCATCTATGCATCGGACACCGCGCGGTTCGCCCAGACCGAGACCCGTATCGGCATCATACCGGGTGCCGGGGGCACCCAGACGCTGTCGCGGGCGATCGGCGAGCGCCGGGCCAAGGAACTGATCATGGCGGCAAAGCCGTTCAGCGCTGCTGAAGCGCTTGACTGGGGCCTGGTCAATCAGGTGCTGCCGCAATCAGATCTGATGGATGCGGCAATCGAGGCGGCCGTGGCCATCGCGGCCAATGCGCCAATCGCGGTGCGCCAGGCCAAGCAGGCGATCCACCGCGGCCTGCAGATGTCGCTGAGCGATGCGCTAACCTTTGAAATCGAGGCCTACAATCGCACGGTGCCGACCGAAGACCGCCGCGAAGGCGTGCTGGCGTTCAACGAGAACCGCAAACCGGCGTTCAAGGGGCGCTGACAGGGGTTGGAGCACGATCGGGTTAGATTGAATCAATCTAACCCGTGAATCGTCCTCCATCATATTGACGACGATCAGGTTTATCGATTTTGATTGTTTCAATCAAAATCGATCCTGATCTAGCGGCAGCCAAAGCTCCTACATCACCGCGCCGATTTGCCAAGGGACGAATTCGTAGTCGCCAAGGCCCTGGGCTTCGGACAACGACGGCTGGCCCGAGGCAACCGCCAGCAGCAGTTCGAAGATCCGGGTGCCGACGTCCTTGATCGTTGCGCCGTCATCGATGATGGCGCCGGCGTTGATGTCCATGTCATCGGACATGCGATGATACATCTCCGAATTTGTGGCAATCTTGATGCACGGCACCGGCTTTGAGCCGAACACCGAGCCGCGCCCGGTGGTGAAGGCAGCAATATTGCAGCCAGAGGCGATTTCGCCGGTGATCGACACCGGATCATACCCGGGGCTGTCCATGAACACGAAACCCTTGCGGTCGATCGGCTCGCCGTAGCGGTAGACGCCTTCCAGGGTCTGGGTGCCGCTCTTGGCAACCGCGCCGAGCGATTTTTCCAGGATCGTCGTCAGACCGCCTTGCTTGTTGCCCGGTGAGGGATTGTTGTCCATCGAGCCGCCGAGCATGCTGGTATAGTTTTCCCACCATTTGATCCGCTGCATAAGTTTTTCAGCCGTTGCTTCATCGCGCGCCCTGGAGGTGAGGAGATGTTCGGCGCCGTAGATTTCCGGCGTCTCGGCCAAAACCGCGGTGCCACCGTTGCGGATCAGGAGATCGGCGGCATAACCCAGCGCCGGATTGGCGGTGACGCCGGACCAGGCATCCGAGCCGCCGCATTGCAGGGCGAGCATGAGGTGCGATGCATCGCACGGCTGCCGGGCAACCTCATTGGCATGTGGCAGCATCTCTTCAACGATCTTGATGCCGGCATCGACGGTGCGCCTGAGGCCGCCCATATGCTGGATGTTCATGGTACGGAACAGGGCGCCGCGCTCGATACCGTAGATATCGAGCAGGAAGTCGATCTGGTTGCTCTCACAACCCAGCCCCACCATCACGACGCCGGCGCAATTGGGGTTGCGGGCATAACCCCACATGACCCGTTGCAGGTTATCGAAGCCTTCGGAATTTGCCGCCATGGCGCAGCCGGTGCCGTGGACGAAGGCGGCGACGCCATCGACATTCTTGTAACCGGCAAGTTCCTGGTCCGAAAAATGTTCCGCAATCAGCCGCCCGGCAGTCGCCGAACAGTTCACACTGGTGATGACGGCAATGAAGTTGCGCGTGCCGACCCGGCCATCGGCGCGGACATAGCCTTCAAACGTCGCCCTTGCGTCTTGTGGCAAAAGGTCGGGGTCGCGGCGCTCTGTGCAATAGGCATGGTCCTGCGATGAGGCGCGAAATTCCAGGTTGTGCATATGGACGTGTTCACCCTTGGCGATGGCCTTGGACGCATAGCCGATGACTTGTGCGTATTTGCGCACCGGATCGCCGGCCGCGATGTCGCTCAAGGCGATCTTGTGGCCGCGCGGCACGTCATTCAGGGCGGTCACTTCATCGCCCGCCTCGCCGGCCTTGAGCGACTGGGCGCAGACGGCAACATTGTCCGCCGGGTTCAACCGGATGGTCAGCCGGCGATCTGCGAGTTGGTGCACGTCGGACATTATCGGTTCCCTCGGGCTGTTAGACTACAATCAAGCTGCGGGTGAAAATGCACTGCGGGCGCCGCCTGATTTTTGAACATTGAAGATCGATGAGCTGTCCGGCGCCGGCGGAACGGGCATCGTCACCGGCACGGACGCCAGGCGCGCGGTTGCCGGCTGGCTGCCGCAGACGATGTTTTCTTCAAGTTTGGCCCATACGTCGAGCTGCGATAAACCAGTATAGGCACCAGCATTTCCGTTGATCGGCCAGGCATCGGCCGCGCTCAGTTCATAGAACAGGATCTTTCGGGCGCGGTCAGACAGATTGGGTGCGGAACCATGCAGGGTGCGGACGTGATGAACGGTCATGTCGCCGGCCTTACCTGTCAAAGTGACGATTTTGCCCGCATCAAACAGCGGGTCCTGCGGATCAACCGCGCCGCAGAACACACCGTTTTGATGATGACTGAGCACCGGGCCTCGATGCGAGCCGGGCATGACCATCAATGGTCCGTTCGCCTCATCGACATCTTCCAGCATGATGCCGAGCGCCAGCATATCGTCGTTGGTGTGGGGATAGAACGCCCAGTCCTGGTGCCATTCCACCGCCGCGCCGCCGCCGGGCGCCTTGGTGTTGAGCTTGCTGGTGTGGAGACGGATATCGGCTCCCAACAGCGGTTTCAGAAAGGATGCCAGCCTGTCACTGACAACAGCGTCCCAGAACACACGGTGTTGTGTGTGCGGCAGCTTGATGCGTTTGAGACGCGGGTTCTGGGGTGAATGGCCGTCTTCAAGGTCAAACAGGTCATTGTTCCCGGTCACAGTTCGCGATTTTTCAATCAAGCCGGCAGTGACTTGCTGCATCTCGGCCAGCTGCCCGGGCAACAGGGCATTTTCAATCAGCAGGTATCCGTTGTGCCGGTAGAATTCGATCTGGCTTTGGCTCAGCATGGTGGAGCAAGTCTACTGCAGCTTTCACACCTTGGGAACCGATGAATGAGGGTCCGTTGCCGCCTTTAGCCGGTGCTCGCGGTACAAGAGGAACAGGCCGCAGGAAACGACAATGGATGCGCCGACTATCGTGAAGGCATCGGGCAGTTGATTGAACAGCAGATAGCCGAGCAAGGTCATCCAGATGATGTGGGTATAACCGAACGGTGCAATGACAGGTGCCGGCGCCAGACGATGGGCGATGATGACCAGGTGATGACCAAGGCCGCCGCAAAAGCCGATCACCAGCGCCGGCAGGAGCGTGGCTTCGCTGAGCGGTTGCCATTGTGCGACACCAAACGGCAGGACAAGCACCGTGCCGACCAGGCCGGTGTAAAACAGGCTGGTTTCGACCCTGTCGTGGGCCGACACCTTGCGGGTCAGGATCATGTAGATCGCCGCCATGATCGCCTGAACAACCACAAGCAGCATGGCCCAATGGAAGCTGTCGAACCCCGGCCGGATGATGATGAGCACGCCGATGAAGCCAACCACGACCGCGGCCCAACGACGCCAGCCGACACGTTCTCCAAGAATCGGCACCGACAGCACGCACACGATGAGCGGGATGGCAAACATGATCGCCGCCGTCTGATCGAGCTGTAGAAACCGCAGCGCAAAGAAGTTCACTGCTGTTGCGACAACGAGCACCGATCCGCGCAGCAACTGGAGTACCGGCCTGGCGGTGCGAAAAGCATCCGGTATCCCCTTCAAGGCGACCAGCAACAAGCTGTAGGCCAGCCCGCCGCCATACCGCAGCAGCACTATTTGCGCCACCGGCAAGAAACTCGCAAGAAACTTGGCGGAGGCGTCAATGCCGGAAAATGTCAGCCAGGCCGCGCACATGAAGCCGATGCCCATCAGGCGGGCCGAGGCATCGTCAACGCGGGCCTGGCCGATAGAAGAGTTCATGAGGGTTCCTGATGCGGGGCTGCCGGTGGCTGGCGTGAGTGTATTGACAGATGCGCATCACGCATTGCAATGCGATCTTAATCCTGTACGCCTGAGGGATCGGAAATGAAACAACAAGTTTGCCGGAAACGACATCATGGCGACGACTGACATGGATCTGCTGCCCGAAACACCTGACGACCCGAAACTTAAGGCGATGTTCGAGGAGGTGACCGCAAGGTGGCCACGGGTGCCCAATCTTTACCGGATGCTGGGGCATTCTCCGGATATGCTGCGCGGCTGGCTCGATCTTGCCTGGTCGCTCAGGCTCAATGCCACGACGCCGCGGCGGACCCGCGAATTGATGATCCTGCGCGGCGCGCGGATGACCGAGACGGCCTATGAATGGGCGCACCATGTGCCAATGGCATTGGAGGCGGGCGTAACGCAAGCCGAGGTGGATGCACTGATGAATGGCGACATGGCCGATACCCTCACAAAGGCGGAGCGGGCCGCCCTGCAACTTGCCACCGAGGTGACCGAAGGTCCGGCAGCATCGCCAAAGTGCATGGCCAATCTCAAGCAGTACTACTCGGATGCCGAGGTGATCGAGCTTGTTCTGACAGCGAGTTTTTATGTCTGCGTCGGGCGCACTCTGAAATCGCTCAGCGTCCCGCTCGAAGAGGGCTATGAAGCCCCCTGGTGAGGCTCAAAGGCCTGGCGCACGTGGTGTCTGGGCAGCGCTCAGCTCTTTCTTCAGGACGGCTTCGCGGCGGGCAATATAGACGGTCGAACCAAAGATTACTGCCGCGCCAATCCATGTCCACAGGTCGATGATCTCGCCGAAGACAACGAAGCCGTAGAACACCGCAAACGGCAGACGGGCAAAATCGAGCCCCATCACGACCGAGGCTTCAGTTGCAGCAAAGGCCCGGGCCAGCGTGACATGGCCGAACGTTGCCAGCGGGCCGAACAGCATCAGATAGGGCCAGACATCGAGTGGCGGCCACTCCCAGACATATAGCGCCGGTATCAGCATGACCGGCGTCATCAGCAATGTTGAAATGAACACCACCTTGTCGGGGTCGTCAGCATTGGTCAGGCGTTTGATGAACGTCGTGGACAGGCCCATGGTGATGGCCGAGACGACGATCAACCAGGTACCAAGCGAGGTTTCGACAATGCCTGGCCGCAGGATGATCAGCGCACCGGCAAAGCCGATCAGCATCGCGGCCCAACGCCTTATGCGAATGACTTCGCCGAGCAAGAGGGCGGCAAAGACGGTGGCAAACAACGGCGCCAGGAAGCTGATCGCGGTCACTTCGCCAACCGGGATCAGCGACAGTCCTGTGAACCATGTCGTCATGGCGAACAGGCCGATGGCGGATCTGACGATATAGACCTTCCATTGACCGGTGCTGGCAAGCGAGCGCCCGCGCCATGCCAGAAGCGGCAGCATGGTGATGACGGCAAAGAACAGGCGCAAGAACACGGCCTGCATCGGCGGCACGCCCGATACCGCAACATAGCGGCCCAGCGTTGCAACACCGGCGATAAGTGCGCACGACAACAGCATCCACAAGGCACCGGCAATCGGATCGTTGCGCCGTTCTGTATGGGACATTGTTATTCAGAATCCGATTGTGAGGCTGCCCGGCCGAGCCGCCATAGGGAGGGATAGACAGTTACTTGCTTGACCTTCCGCCAGCTTGCTCGTTAGCATGCCCCAGATCAAGACGATCTGCACAATAATAATAGCTTGCTGATGGCCGGTCACCGGCTGCCGCAACAATTCATAATGGTGGAGGAAGTAATCTGATGAATTTTTCCAAATTGATGATGACAGCTGCTGTCGGCGTCATGATGGCCTTTGGCGCCAACGATGCCATGGCCGGCAAGGCGGACGATACGCTCAACTGGTCGACGACCCGGGAAATCGCGGTCATTGACCCGTACTACAACAACACCCGTGAACTGGTGGTCATGGGCCATATGGGCTGGGACGGCCTGGTGTTTCGCGACATCGACACCGGTGAATTCAAGCCGCTGCTGGCGTCGAGCTGGGAATGGAAGGGCGACACCGCCATTGAGGTCAACCTGCGCAATGACGTGAAATTCCATGACGGCTCTGAATTCGATGCCGACGATGTGGTCTACACGCTCAACCATGTCTCCAACAAAGACAATGGCGTGCTGACATACCGCAATGTGAGCTGGATCAAGAATGCCGAGAAACTTGGCAGTCACAAGGTTCAGATCAATCTCAAAAAGCCGTTTCCGCCGGCTTTTGCCTATTTGGCGAATGCCGTGTTCATCATGCCGTCGGGCCATTATGACAGCGCGCCGACCAAGGCAGACGGCAAGAAGGATTTTGCCGCTGTGGCGCCGGTCGGCACGGGCCCCTACAAGGTGGCCGACAGCAAGGCCGGTGAATACGTGCTGATGGAAAAGAACGATGCCTACATGTCCGGCAGCCCGAAAGGTGCACCGCAGATCGGCAAGATGCGGTTCCGCACGATTGCTGAGTCGAACACACAGCTGGCTGAACTGCTGACCGGCGGCCTGGACTGGATCTGGGACGTACCGAAAGACCAGGCCGAGCGGCTTGCCGAAAATCCGGCTGTGACCATCGAGAATGCCAAAACGTTCCGCATTTCGTATATGGCGTTCGATGTGGATGGCGACAGCGGCACCGACGTCTTTACCAAGAAAAAGGTCCGCCAGGCGGTAGCCCATGCGATTGACCGCAAGGCGATTGCCGTCAACCTTGTCGGCCCAGCGTCTGAAGTGATCCATTCGGCCTGCCATCCCGATCAGTTCGGCTGCACCCAGGACGTGACCAAGTATGACCATGATCCTGCCAAGGCCAAGGCGCTTCTGGCTGAAGCGGGTTATCCGAATGGTTTCGAGTTCGACATCTACGGTTACCGCCAACGTGAGTTCACCGAAGCGGTGATCGGCGACCTGGCCAAGGTCGGCATCAAGGCCAAGCTCAACTGGCTGCAGTACCGCGCATTGCGCGATATCGTGCGCAAGGGCGAGACTCCGATCAACCACATGACCTGGGGCTCCTATTCGATCCCGGATGTGTCGGCCATCGTCAGCCACTTCTTCACCCATGGTCCCGATGATCCGGCCAAGGATGCCGAGACCAAGGGCTATCTGGATATCGCCGACAGCTCGATCGATGAGGCAGTCCGCAAGGAGAACTACAAGAAGGCCTTTGAGCGGATTGCCAGCGAGGTCTACTGGCTGCCGATGTTCACCTACGCGAAGTACTACGCCTATTCGAAGGATCTCGACTTCAAGGCAACACCGGACGAGATTCCGCGTTTCTATACGGCAAAGTGGAAGTAACCCAACGACCCCGCGCCGGGTGACCTCAAAAGCTGCCCGGCGCATTTTTTTCAGGCGGTAATCGATTAGATGCTTATTTATGCGGTCAAACGGTTCGGCATTGCCATTCTGGTGGCGCTGACCGTTTCGGTCCTGTCGTTTTCGATGATCTATCTGTCCGGCGATCCGGCGATCGCGCTTGCCGGCGAAGGCGCCAGCCAGGAGGACATAGAGAATGTCCGCCGCGTCTACGGCTTCGACCGGCCGATCATCTTTCAGTATGTCGACTGGCTGTTGAATGCATTGAGCGGCAATCTCGGGCATTCAAACTACCTGAAATCAGATGTCGCCAGCGTCATCTTTGAGCGCTTGCCGACAACAATGATACTGGGCGCCTGCGCGCTCGGGTTTGCGCTCATCCTGTCGATCCCGCTCGGCGTTCTGGCCGCCATCCGGCCGAACAGCCTGATCGACCGGATTGCATTGACCATCGCGGTCATCGGCCAGGCCATGCCGAGCTTCTGGTTCGCGCTGACCTTGATCCTGTGGTTTTCCATCACCTGGCGGCTGTTGCCGATTACCGGTACCGGCAGCTGGCTCAATTTCATCATGCCGTCCATAGCGCTTGGCTATTACGTCACCCCGGCGGTGATGCGACTGACCCGGGCCGGCATGATGGAGGTGTTGTCGTCGGATTATATCCGCACCGCCCGCGCCAAGGGCCTGAGACCGGCCACCGTGCTGTTCAAGCACGCCCTGCGCAACGCAATCATTCCGGTCGTGTCGCTGGCCGCGGTGCAATTCGGCTTCATGCTCGGCGGCTCGATCGTCATCGAGACGATCTTTGCGATCAACGGCCTCGGGTTCCTTGCCTGGGAATCGATCCAGCGCGCAGACCTGCCGATGATGCAGGCGATCGTACTGGTGCTCAGCGTATTCTATATCGTCCTGACGTTTCTGGCCGACATGCTGAACGCCTTCCTTGATCCACGCATAAGGGTGTCCTGAGATGAGCGATGCAGTCAGCACCGAGCGGCCGATCGTCGTAACCGCACAGATCCTGGAGCCATCGCCCGGCGCACTGATGCGGCGGCGGATCTTCGGTCATACCGGGTTCATGATCGGCATCGTCGTTCTGGCGACGATCTTTTTCATGGCGATTTTCGCCCCACTGATCTCGCCTGGCGACCCGTATGACCAGGTGCTGTCGCGCAAGCTGATCCCACCGATCTGGCACGACAGCGCCAAGGCGACCTGGGAGCATCCGCTTGGCACCGATCTTCTCGGCCGCGACTACCTGACCCGGCTGTTCTACGGCGCCCGCATTTCATTGCTGATCGGCTTTGCCGCCATGTTGATCTCAGGTGTCATCGGCACCACGCTGGGTGTCATTGCGGGCTATTTCGGCGGGCGTGTCGACATGGTGGTGAACTTCATCATCACCACCCGGCTGTCGATGCCGGTGGTTCTGGTGGCGCTCGCCGTTGTCAGCCTGGTCGGTTCATCGCTTGCCATGGTGATCTGGGTTTTGGGCCTTTTGATCTGGGACCGGTTTGCCGTTGTCATGCGCAGCGCCACCATGCAGGTGCGCAATCTCGACTTCGTCACCTCGGCCCAGGCGGTGGGATGTTCTACACCGCGCATCCTGTTTGCCGAGATCATGCCGAACATTGCCAATTCGCTGATCGTTATCGCGACCATCGAAATGGCTCATGCCATCCTGCTTGAGGCCGCCTTGTCGTTCCTCGGGCTCGGCGTCCAGCCGCCTGAGCCGAGCTGGGGCCTGATGATCGCAGAGGCCAAGGGCATGATGTTCTTTGACGCCTGGCTGATCGCCATCCCCGGCGCTGCCCTGTTCGCCCTGGTGCTGGCGATCAACCTTCTCGGCGACGGCATCCGCGATGTCACTGCGCCGGAAAATCGCAATTGAGGCGCCGGCAACCATGAGTGAACGCATTCTAGAGGTTGAAGACCTGGCCGTATCGATCCCGGTCTCGGCGGGGCTGCTGCGCCCGGTGCAGGGCATATCGCTGCATGTCGATCGCGGCGAGACCTTGTGTATCGTCGGCGAGTCCGGTTGCGGCAAGTCGCTGACGTCGCTGGCGATCATGGATCTCCTGCCCAAGAAGGCAAAGCGGACCGCGAACCACATCCGGCTGGCCGGCGAGGAGTTGGGCGATGCCGGCGAACGCGTCATGTCCGACATCCGCGGCAACCGGATGAGCATGATCTTTCAGGAACCGATGACCTCGCTCAATCCGGCCTATACGGTCGGCAACCAACTCGCCGAAGCGTTGAAACGCCACAAGAATGTCTCGGACGCCGAGGCACGTGACCGGGCGATCTATCTGCTTGAAAAGGTCGGCATCACGGCAGCAGCCAGCCGGCTCGGGCAATACCCGCACCAGCTGTCCGGCGGTCTGCGGCAGCGGGTGATGATCGCCATGGCGCTGATGTGCGGGCCCGATCTCATAATCGCCGATGAGCCGACAACGGCGCTCGATGTCACCATTCAGGCGCAGATCCTGCATTTGCTGGCCGAGCTGCAACGCGAGTTCGACATGGGGCTGGTGCTGATCACCCATGATCTGGGCGTGGTGGCACGGATTGCCGACCGGGTGTCGGTCATGTATGCCGGCCAGATTGTCGAGGCCGGCAGCGCCGAACAGATCTTCACCTCCCCTGCCCATCCTTACACCCGCGGCCTGCTGGAATGCATCCCGGTGCCCGGCAAGACCCGGCCCGGTGAGCGGCTCGGCGCTATTCCCGGCATCGTGCCGTCGCTGATCGGCGATATGCCCGGCTGCCACTTTGCCTCGCGCTGCCCGCTTGCCCATGGCGCTTGCAACACGGCGCAAGTTGCGTTGCAGGATGCCTCGGACAGCGGACATGCCTACCGGTGTGTGTTGCCTGCGTCCGAGACCGGAACTGTCGATTTCAAGGGGGCGGCATGAGCGAGCATGTGCTGAAGGCAACCGATGTGCGGCGCACCTTCATGGTGTCGGGCGGCTTCATGAAGGCCAAGCGGCCGCTACATGCGGTGAACGGCGTCAACCTGAGCGTCGAACGCGGTGAGGTGTTGGCTGTGGTCGGCGAATCCGGTTGCGGCAAGACCACGCTGGCCAAAATGATGCTCGGGCTGCTGCTGCCGTCATCGGGCAGTCTTGAGATCGACGGCCAACCGGTCGAAACCATGGACCGGCTGACCATCGCCAAGACCGTGCAGCCAATCTTTCAGGACCCGTATTCCTCGCTCAATCCGCGCAAGTCGATCGGCAGCATCATTTCACTGCCGCTCAAGGTGCAGGGCGACCCGGAACCGGACACCTGGAAGCGCCGGACCGAGGAAATCATGGAACTTGTCGGTCTGCCGAGACGGGTCTACAACAACTACCCGAACCAGTTGTCCGGCGGCCAGCGCCAGCGCGTCGCCATCGCCCGGGCGCTGATCAACCGGCCACGCGTGGTGATCTGCGATGAACCAACCTCGGCGCTCGATGTCTCGGTCCAGTCGCAAATTCTCAACCTCTTACAGGATCTCAGATCCGAACTCGGCCTTACCTATCTGATCATCAGCCACAACCTGGCCGTGGTCGAGCACATGGCGACACGGCTGGCGGTGATGTATTTGGGCAGGATCGTCGAACAGGGCGATGCGCAACGCTGTTTTCAGAACCCCAGGCATCCCTATACTAAGGCGCTGCTCGAATCCGTTCTGACGCCGGATCCGCATCTTGGCGTGCCGGACACCCATCTGGGCGCGGCCTATCCCAACCCGCTGGAGATGCCGCCCGGCTGCACCTTCCATCCGCGCTGCGCTTCGGCCATGCCGCATTGCTCCAGCGTTGCCCCCGCACCGATAATCCAGGCTGACGGGCATGTGGAATGCCACCTGTTCGATGAGACTTCAGGAAAGCTTGCATCATGAAGATTTCGGGAACCCGGCAAGGCGCCATCGAGCGCGCGCTTGAATACTTCGACGATGGCACATTCGAAAAAGAACTGGCCCGGCGTGTCGCCTATCGCACCGAGAGCCAGAAACCGGACAGTGGACCGGAATTGCACCGCTATCTCGATGAGGAGATCATCCCGGCGTTCGAGGATATGGGGTTCAGGTGCCGCAAGTACGACAATCCGCTGGGCAGCGGCGGTCCGTTCCTGCTTGCCGAGCTGATCGAGGATGAAGGCCTGCCGACGGTGCTAGGCTACGGGCACGGCGATGTCATTCACGGGCTGGAAGACCAGTGGACCAAGGGCAAGGGCGCCTGGGAGACGGCACGTGACGGCGACCGGCTGTATGGCCGGGGCACGGCGGACAACAAGGGCCAGCACACCATCAACATGGCGGCAACCCGCTCGGTGATCGCCGAGCGCGGCAACCTCGGGTTCAATGCAAAGTTCCTGATCGAGATGGGCGAGGAAAACGGCTCATTGGGGTTGCGCGAGGTGCTGGAGGCAAACCGGGACGATTTTTCAGCCGATGTGTTCATCGGCTCGGATGGGCCGCGGATGTCGCCCGACACACCGACGCTGACGCTTGGCGCGCGCGGGGCGGAGAATTTCGATCTTATCGTCAACCTGCGCGAAGGCGGACACCATTCGGGCAACTGGGGCGGGCTGATCGCCGATCCGGCAACCATTCTGGCCCATGCGATTGCCAGCATTGTCGGCCCGACCGGCCAGATCAAGATCAAGGACTGGCTGCCGCCGCCGACACCGGCATCGGTGAAACAGGTTTTGCAGAGCCTGAAGATCGAAGCCGGCCCCGGCGCGCCTGAGATCGATCCCGATTGGGGCGAACCGGGCATGACACCGGCTGAAAAAGTCTTCAGCTGGAACAGCTTTGCGGTTCTGGCGATGAAGTCCGGCAATCCTGAAAGCCCGGTCAATGCCATTTCGCCGTGGGCCAGGGCGCATTGCCAGCTGCGCTACTTTGCCGGCACCAATGCGGACAATATCCTGCCTGCCTTGCGCAAACACCTCGATGACAACGGCTTTGGCATGGTCGAGATCGGCC
>JABDJG010000185.1 GCA_013002595.1 Hyphomicrobiales bacterium
GGATGATGTTGCCCGGGATGACGGCTTCGCCACCGAACTTTTTTATGCCGAGACGGCGGCCTGCTGAATCGCGGCCATTGCGGGATGAACCGCCTGCTTTTTTATGAGCCATGGATCTGCTCCTGAAGAATTCGTGCTTGCTATACTCTAATTAGGCGTCCTTGGCCAGCTCTGCAGCCTGCTTCACCCAATCGTCACGCTCGATGCGGCCCTTGAACGACAAGGCATCGTCAACTTTCGCGATATCGTCCTTGGTGAAGGCCGCGACCTGGGCAAATTTGGTGATCCCGAGATCATGGAGTTTCTTTTCCAGGGCCGGGCCGACGCCTGAGATCTTCTTCAGGTCATCGGGCTCGCCGTCAGGCGTCGTGAACAGGGCACCGCCGGCCGCCTTCTTGGCCGCGGCAGCCTTTTTGGCCGGCGCCTTCTTGGCGGGCTTTTCGTCTACCTTGGCGGCTTCTTTAGCCTTGGCCGGCTTTTCATCAGCCGTTTTCGCTGCAGCTTTCTTCACCGCGGCCTTCTTGGACGGCTTCTTGCCGCCGGTCAGGATCTCGGTGATGGCAACCCGTGACAACAGCTGGCGATGACCGTTCTTGCGCTGATAGTTTTTCCGGCGCTTTTTCTTGTAGACCAGGATCTTCTTGGCCCGGCGCTGCTCGACCAGTTCAGCGGCAACCGTTGCGCCGTCAACCAGCGGCGCACCGACCTCGACACCTTTATCGGTGGCGACCATCAGCACGTCCTTGAATTCAATAATATCGCCGGCTTCGCCCGTGACCCGCTCGATATCGAGCGTATCGCTCTCGGCAACGCGGTACTGCTTACCGCCAGTCTTGATGACTGCGTACATCGTTATGTCTTCCTTACCTTTTTTGTCCCGCGCCGGTCGGCGCCCGCGGTCAAACTTGCGGGGCTTTATATTGCTTTTATTATGGGCCTTAGGCTGCGCATTTGACGGAGCCTCATCGAGAGGTTCTCCGCAATCCGCGCGCAATATAGGCAAGGGTGGTCCAATGTCAAGGAAATCAGCCCGTTAGAGCAACAATTTCGCGCCGCCACACGCCGCCAGCACCGCCTGAGCGCAAACGACGCACATTTTTATGCCCGCCACCTGTCATCATTGCTTCACAAACCCCATATGACTTGATAAGAACCCCCCTCGACATGCGGCCCATGACCAGATCGGCTGCATGGACGCAGTTTCTCCAACCGGAAAAATGCGCAAAACAAGGTTTAACGCGGGGTGGAGCAGTCTGGTAGCTCGTCAGGCTCATAACCTGAAGGTCGCAGGTTCAAATCCTGCCCCCGCAACCAATCAAAAGCCCGGCCCAACGGCCGGGTTTTGTTGTTTGTAACGGGCCGCGAAATGAATCCGTAATCAGGGGTCTGACAAGCAGGCAGAAGGCCTGCGCAGGCGGGGCAAAAAGCAGTAAATCCTGCCCCAACCGGGGAACGCCATGCAGACCGTACCCCCAACTCTGATTCGGGAGAAAATTCTGCGGCTCAGAATTACGCTTTTCGATCCAGTCAGGCGTCTGCTTCGCGTACATCGGGATCGCAGAATTGGCTTCCATACCATCAAATTCTAGATTGCCGATGCGTGTTCGACCTTGTTCGAAAAGACCAAGCTTGCGTTCCAGATTTGCCGCTACAATCTGAGCCCTCCACCATTCATCGCTACGCTTCTTGGATGTGCCGATCAGAGAATCGAAGCTCGCCAGCGCCAATCACATGTACTCGCGCTTCATGTCATCTTGGGCAATTGGGACCGGCTGTATCATTGCTGCTGGAATAATCATTTTGCGCGCCACAGCCAGCGCCTTGCGTGCCGTGTTGCGGAAGTCCGGCGGATTGATCCACATCAACGACTACACCATTCATCACTCATATCCTGCGAGCATCAGATCAATGATGACACTGGTGAAGGAGAAGGAAATGATTACGCGTCGTACAGCTCTCATGGGTGCTGCAGCTGTGGCCACGGCACCGGCCATTATGGCAAAGGCGGCTGTTGCAGCTTCAGAATCGCTGGTCGCGGTCGGCGCGACCGTGGACCTCAGTAGCCTGCCCCGCAAGAAGGTTGAACTGGTCCCACCGCCCTTTGTTTGCGAACATGAGCAGGTCGCCTCGGACGGCCCCAGCATCATTGAATACGAGATGTCGGTCATCGAGAAGGAAGTGCCGGTCGATGACGACGGCGCCATGCTGCAGGCGATGACTTTCGACGGCTCGATCCCGGGCCCGATGATGGTGTGCCACGAAGGCGATTATGTCGAGCTGACGTTGATCAATCCGCCGGAAAATACCCTGCAGCACAACATCGATTTCCACTCTGCAACCGGCGGTTTGGGCGGCGGTGCGCTGACGCTTGTCAATCCGGGTGAGAAGACTGTCCTGCGGTTCAAGGCAACCCGGCCGGGCACCTTCGTCTATCACTGCGCACCAGGCGGCCCGATGATCCCGTGGCATGTCGTGTCCGGCATGGCCGGCGCGATCATGATCCTGCCGCGCGACGGTCTCAAGGATGAAAAGGGCAATCCGGTCAAATATGACAAGGTGTTCTATATCGGCGAGAATGAGTTCTTCATTCCCAAGGACAAGAATGGCGACTACATGCGGTTTGAAGACCACGGCAGTTCCTATAGCGATACGCTGGAGCTGATGAACGGGCTGATCCCCTCGCATGTGGTGTTCAACGGCAAGGTCGGCGCCCTGACCGGCGACAATGCGCTCAAGGGCAAGGTCGGTGAAACGGTGCTGTTCGTTCATTCGCAGGCCAACCGGGATACGAGGCCGCATCTGATCGGCGGTCACGGCGATCTTGTCTGGGAGACCGGCAAATTCAACAATCCGCCACAAAAGGATCTCGAGACCTGGTTTATCCGCGGCGGCTCCGCCGGTGCAGCACTCTATACCTTCCTGCAACCGGGTGTTTATGCCTACGTCAATCACAATCTGATCGAAGCGGTAAACCTCGGCGCCACCGCCCACGTGATCATCGAGGGCGATTGGGACAACGACCTGATGGCGCAGGTCATGGCGCCCACCGCATACGGCGAAGCCCACAGCAGCGGCAAAGCGCTGCCATAGGTTTGGCCTGAAACTTATCGGCGGTCCGTCACCCGAAGGTGGCGGGCCGTTGTTGGCTTGGAGTGGACCATGAGAACCCAGGCAAAGCCGATTTGCGCCCTGACCACCACCATTGCATGCGCGGTCTTTGCCGCAGGCGCCGCGCCGGCACATGGCGAATTGGCGCCAGAAGTGATCACACTCGATGCCGGCATGCATCAATATCGCGCATCCGGGCAATACCTGATGGATGGCGTGCCAACCGATGCGCCGCGCCTGCCGGTTGACATTTCCCGCCCGGTCACCATCATGAAGTATCAGGTTTCAGCATCCGAATACGCCCAATGCGTTCGCGACAAAGCCTGCCAACCTCCACTCAAGATCACCAGGCGAAGCGGCCACTGGCCGGCGATCGGCGTCAGTTTCATCGATGCACAGAACTACGCGAAATGGCTGACATCGAAGACCGGAACCACATGGCGCTTGCCGAGCGATATCGAATGGTCATATGCGGCAGGCAGCCGCTTTGTCGACGACGCGCTCGGTGCCGGGCCCGATCCAGGCAACCCTTCCAGGCGGTGGCTTTTGAAGTACAGCAAACACATCGACCAAGACACAGGCGCGGACCCGACGCTCAAGCAACGCGGCGCCTATGGCGCCAATGAGCACGGCATCTACGATATGTCCGGCAACATCTGGGAATGGACCACCGGCTGTTATGAACGCATCCAGATCAGCCAGGCAGGCAAGGCTGATGCCGCCAAGACCATCAACTGCGGTGTCCGCATCGCCGAGGGTCAGCACCGCGCCTATATCCCCGATTTCCTGCGCGATGCCAGTGGCGGCGGCTGCGCGGTGGGACTGCCGCCCGATTATCTGGGGTTCAGGCTGGTCAGGGACAGTGCGGAACCAACCGGCAACGGCGGTTTCAAATCTTGGTGGCGATGGCTGTTCTCAAGTTGAAGGCGCCGCCGCATTTGCCCGGTGCCGAAAAACCGCTGGCGCGAAAACCACGCCAAAACCCGTGAAAGCAATGAACCAGGCGATGGCAGAGACCTGGAGCAGTGTGCTGCTCGCGCCAATGCCCAGTGCCTCGGCGATACGTGCTGCCGGCGAAATCAACACACAGGCGAACAACAGCTTGAGGACAACACTGGCCCGCATTTCCCGACCCGTATGTCCAAGGGTCGCCCTCACCATCACCGTCAGCGTCATCGTGCCGATCGCACCTGCACCCAGAGCATGTACCCCGGCGAGCGGTGGAATGCCCGGCAAGAACTGCGAAACGGCAAGCAGTGCCAGCCCCAACGGAATGAAGGCATAGCCAATATGAAGCATGAAGATCAGGGGCTCGCGCCAGGCGCGATCAGCTGCCCAACGCGACAGGCGCATGGTCTGCAGCACACCCGACAGCGCCAGTGCCACGCCGGTGAAGGCCCCAAACGGTACGGCCACCCAAACCCCAAGCGCTGCCACGGTGGCGGCCATGACGGCCAGATCGAAACGATCAAAGGGCGCCGGCAGCCGGCCCGGATTTTCCCGAACCAGCCAGTTTCGCGTAAAGCTTGGAACAATCCGCCCGCCAATCAGCATGATCAGCATGACCGGCACCGCCAACGCCAACCGGCGGCTGAAATCGCTGACACCGGTATGATGGGCTTCGATATGGAAGCCGATGTTGGCAACCAAAAGCAGGACCAGTGGCGCCAGAACCTTCAGATTACGCCAGTTGCTGCCGGCAAAGATTTCCCTGGCGACAATGACCGCAACCGCGCCGAGAAACGCCACATCGATGGCCATTGCGATCGCCCACCCGATGTGGGCCGAGAACGTAACGGCGAGCCGGCCGGCCGCCCACAGCACAAACAGGATCAAAAGCGGTGTACCCCGGATCGGCATGCGGCCGGTCCAGTTCGGGACAGCCGTAAACAGAAACCCCGTCACCACGGCGCCAAGATATCCGAACAGCAGTTCGTGAATATGCCAATCGACCGGCGCAAACAGAGTTGCCAGTTCAAGCTCGCCATCAAACTGCGGCAACCACAGGATCATCGACAGTCCGGCATACAGAGCGCCGAACAAAAAGAACGGCCTGAAACCGTAGCTCAGTATTGCTGGACCGTCGCAATCGCCCAGGCGAGTGCTGGCCATCTCATTTTGCTGCGTCGTAGGCTTCGAATATCGCCGCGAAGCGCTTCTTGGCCTTGCCGCGCTGCTTGACGGCTCTGGCGGCATCGGCATTGGCCGGATCGCCGACAGCGATCAGGGCGACCATGCCCAAGCCATAATGTGGCGTGCACTTGATCCCGTACAGACCATCTTTCTCAACGGTCAGGACGAAGTCCTTGCTTAACTTGCTTTTGAATTTGTCGACCCCGTCGGGGAGCATACCCTTGATGGATTCAGCGTTGTGCCCCTTGTCCACCGATACGAACTTCACAGTGTCGCCGGGCGCTGCCATGACAAGATCAGGCTCAAAGACCATGCCCCCCTTGGCGCCTTTGTTCAGCATCTTTACTTCGATTTCTGCAGCATTGGCTGCACCGGTGATCAGACCTACAGCGATGAAAGCTGCCGTGAAAATCCTCTTGCGCATGATGGTCCCCTTCAAGGATACGTGACGTTCAATGATCGACAGGTAACATCGGCGCGGGTGTCTGAAATTGTCCTGGATCAAACGATTGAGGGAATTTCACCAGGGGTTTAGGCCGATTGATCTGGATCAATGAGGCTGGCTGAAATTTTGCAATAATCGGCAACCGATTGGACGACTTGAATACCCGATCAAGGGAGCATTGAAATGACGCCCTATAACCGTGCGCGTAATTTTCCAACCTGCAGACCAGCCAACCCGGGCGATTGCGCCCAGTGCACGCTTTCCTATGATTGCCAGAGCAGGGCAGACAATGGCCCGGCCATCCACTGGCCGATTGTCGGCCTGGCGATTGCCGGAGGACTGATGCTGCTGTTGCAGGTTCTTTAAGTCCGCGACGGCCCGCAAACCTGTTCGAGGTCATATCGCGTGCTGACGTGCGCTGATTGTGCTGTGCCTCAACCGCGCCGGCAAAGGGATCAACAAAGCTATAGAGCTGGGGTCAGGCTGTGTCCGTGAGGTGGGGCAACCCTTTGCGCTACAGCCAAGGTGTAATGACGGTTGATCCAGATCAAGGTAGTGCGGGCCGGATTTGAGCATCCTGACCACCAGAGCACGATCGATATTGAATGAATCATCCAATATCGTAAATCGTCCTCTAACATATTGAAGTCGATCAGGTTTTCGATCTTTATTGCGTTAATCTAAACCGATCCTGATCTATGGAAACGCATTGATTGCCGACAGCGGCCGCACTGCGGGATTCGCCAACATATGGTTCGTTGCCGGGACAATCAGCCCAACACAAGGAACGATAAGATGTCCACCGGTGAAGTAATGTTTCTAATTCTGGTCCTCTGCGCCGTGACGGCCTTCGGCACAGTGCTGTTTTATCAGGACCGGCGGCAGCGGCACGATGGAATCTGACGTTTGAACCTGATTGCAGGTCCACGCCGCAACCGGAGCAACGTGATGACACAGGCAATTGCAGTAATCCGCAAGGAGCACCAGAATATGACAAGACTGCTTGACCTTTTGGACAGGCAGATTGATCTTATCGAGAATGCGGTGCAGCCGGATTATGATCTCATCAAGGAGATTGTCGATTATTTCCTGACGTTTCCGGACCTGTATCATCACCCCAAGGAAGACCTGATCTTTCGCAAAATCAAACGGCGCGCGCCGGAACTGGCGTCCAATCTGTTCGACTTGGAAGCAGAGCATGAACATGTATCGGAACGTCTGCACACGTTCACCAGGGCGTTGGTCAACGTAATGCTCGAGGCCGAAATTCCGCGCGACAGTTTCGTCAGTTCGGCGCGCGAATTCATCGATGGCGAGAGGCAGCATATGGCCGATGAGGAAAAGTACTTCTTTCGCCTGGCGCTCGATACCCTGGCAGATGACGACTGGGCGGATATCGACGCCGCAATTGCAAACTTCAGCGATCCTCTGGATGCTGAGCCGACTCTGCGGTTTCGAAGCGTTGACGTTTATCTCAAACAGTAACTCTTGAATTTTCTGCTGCCGTAATTATGCACTGACGATGGATGGACAAACAGTGACAGCCGCCACCGGTACCATGCTGCCAAAGTTGAAGCGATCACTCAAACTTCCGGTGCTGGTTGCGTCGGATGATGCCTATGTTGTTCCTGTGTGGGTTCCGGTAGCAGGTCTGTTATTGAGCTGCGGTCTCTTTGTGCTTTCGGCTGCAGGCTGAAACCGATGCCCTTTGGCGAATATTCACTGGCGGCCAACATTGGCCTGTTCGTCATTGCTGCCGGCGGCGTCTGGATCGCTGGAAGTGCTCTTGCAGGTTACTGCGATGCGATTGCCGATCGGAAGAAACTCGGCAAGGCCCTGATGGGGTTGGTATTCCTGGCAACGGCCACCGAGCTGCCGGAAATCGCAACAACCTTCACAGCGGCCATTGCCGGTAGCGCATCGCTGGTTTTGAACAACATGTTCGGCGGCATTACCTTACAGACCGCCCTGCTCGCGGTGACCGATGGACTGATCGTGCGCGGCGCCCTGACCAACTACCCGCGCAAGCCGACACACGCGCTGGAAGCAGCTCTGCTGATTATCCTTTTGAGTGTGCTCCTGGGCATCTGCATCGCCGGTGAAACGTCAATTGGCTTCAACGTCGGCGTCGGCACAGCATCGCTCGCAGCTGCCTATGTATTCGCTATATGGCTGTTGCGCTATTACGACGAACAGGGCGATTGGGTGCCGGTCGAGTTACCGGACCGAATTCCACTACCATCTGCAGACGCAAACGGACCCCTGCTCACCAGTTTGTCCACAACGAACCTGATTGTGCGTTCTGTGCTGGCAAGCCTGGTGATCCTGGTCTGCGGCATTGCCCTGGTCCACGCCGCTGAAGGTATCGCATTGCAAAGCGGTCTGGGGACGAGTTTTGTCGGTGTAACGCTGCTCGCCGCTGCCACCTCGATGCCAGAGCTGAGCACAACCGTTGCAGCTGCAAGGATCGGCGCCTACACAATGGCCATTTCTAATATTTTTGGCAGCAACCTCATCATGCTGGCGCTGCTGCTGCCTGCAGACGTCCTCTACCGGCAAGGCCCAATTCTCGAAGCTGCCGGCAGGTCGGAAAAGCTGGCTTTGATATCAGGCGTATTGGTAACAGCCGTATACGTTGTCGGCCTGTTGGTCCGTCGCAAACCGCGAATATTCCGGATGGGTGCGGATTCCGCCTGTGTACTGGCGATCTACATCGGCTCGCTATTGGTGCTCTATCTAGCCCGCTGATGAACCACGACAGAGCCCTTGAAAATGCGCTAAATCGAGCGTCGCAGCCTTTATTGTCTGCAGATCTATTGCTGCAGCGTTTTCAGGTATTCAACCAGGCGTGCAATACGGTCCTTGACTTCTTTTTCCGCAACAACCTGATCTTCCTGCAACAGTCCGGCAGCGGTTGCCTGAAGGTTGAACCAATATCCCCACACCGGCATTTCAGCCGTGCCGTGCACCGCCGGCAGATCGCGGCCGTCAATGCGAAGACGAATTTCCTCCGCCGGGAATGTGCCTCCTGCATTCTGGCTGAGCAACGTCAAATTCGGCGGGCTGGAGGTCAGGCTGGCAGCAAGCGGCCCGTTCCCCTTGCCGGCTGTGCCATGGCATGGCCCGCACCAGGCCATAAAATCCAGAGCGGCCTGCTCAAGTTCCTCGCCAGCAGGCACCGCATCGATTGGCGCGTTGTCTGCGCTTCGGGACGCCGAAATGCCGGAACCAAGGATCAATACGGCAACCAAACCGGTGACCAGTAAGTTTTTCGGGCAATAAGACATAGTTTGGGAGGTCCTTTAATTTGTGCGCAGGTCAACACTGCATGACCAGCCAACCTTGACTGCGGCCAGGTGCTTCGTCGTTGATTCAGATCAATGAACAGGCCCGGCAACTAGGCTCATACGCAGATGGCTGTTCGATCGAAACCAAACCGGTTTTCCGCCGTCCGTTCACATTGACGCAGATCAAAGCGGTGAATGTGGAAACACGAAATGGTGAGCGAGTTTCGCAGACAATCTGCACGATCCTGAAGGGAGCCGACAATGTATAGTGAAATTCTTGCCCCGGTCGATCTGGCGCATCCTGAAACCGCCAAACGTATGGTGACGGAAGCCAAGGCACTGGCCGACAAAACTGGCAGCAAACTCACTTTGCTCAATGTCGTACCAGCGATACCAGGATTTGCCGCTGCTGAATTGCCTGCCGGCACGATCAAGAAAATGGTGTCGGACGCTGAGCGCGAATTACGCAAACTCGCCAGCGATCTTGGCCTGGACAAGTCGGCTCGAACAATGCTGCGGTCAGGCAAACCGCATAGTCAAATTCTGCAAGTAGCCGATGAAATCAGTGCCGATCTCATCGTCATTGCATCCCACCAGCCGGGCATCGAGGATTATCTGTTGGGGTCTGTAGCAAGCAGGGTGGTCCGGCATGCCAAATGTTCGGTGTTGGTGGAACGGCAACTCGATTGAAGGGAGACAGGGTGATGCCAGACAATATACTGCGACACGGTTTTAAGGAAATGCTCGCAGAGGCGAACGCCGTCATCGAGACCATTTCCGTCCAGGACCTGCCATATTTGATAGATGATCCCGATGTCGAGTTGGTTGACGTGCGCGAGACCGTCGAGCGGGAGCAGGACGGTTACATTCCCTCGTCAATACATGCTCCACGAGGCCTGTTGGAGTTTCACGCAGACCCTGAAAGCCCGATCTACAACACCGCCTTGCGCCCGGATCTGCACTTGGTTTTGTATTGCGGGACCGGCGGCCGCTCGGCCCTGGCCGCCAAGACATTGCTCGATATGGGTTACAAAGAGGTCAGTTCACTGGCTGGCGGTGTGTCCGCCTGGACGGCCGCAGGCAACAGATTGCAGACTTGACCTTCATCAACTTAGAGCGTGCAACCTGATCGCAAGAAACGGCCAACTCTGAAAACTGGAGATACGCCATGACCTACAAAACCATTATTGTATCGTTGAATGATGTGTCGCGCAGCGATGCGCTGCTTGCAGTGTCGATGGCAATAGCCGCAAAACACGACGCCCATCTGATCGGCCTGTATGTGATCCCGGCGGTCCGCGTTTACCCAGAGATGTCGATGCATGCAGCGCCAGCTGTCATGGATGCATACAGGACCTTTTTTGAAGAGCATGCCGACACCTCTGAAAAGGCATTCGTGGCGGCCACGCAAAAAAACGGCATCGAAGCCGAATGGCGCAAGACAGAAATTTCCAGCCCGAACATTGCCGATGGCGTGATTGAACACGGCCTGCAGGCAGACTTGATTGTGGCTTCACAAGTGAACGAAGAGGCCGACGGTGGCGTTGAACCCGATTTTTGTGAGCGCATTGTCATGGAATCCGGCAGGCCGGTATTGCTGATCCCCAGAAGCGGTGAGTTCGCAGACATCGGTTCGAACATCATTGTTGGCTGGAATGGCACGCGCGAGGCCGCCCGCGCGGTGTTCGATGCCATGCCGTTGCTGGAGCAGTCCTCTGCAACGCGTCTGATTTGGGTCGATCCGCAAAAAACCGGGCAAAAGGCCCGCAATCTTCCAGGTTCAGAGATGGCGGCCACTTTGGCAAGGCACGGCATCAATTCAACAGCCGAGGCCATGCCGACCGATGGTATCGGACAAGGCGATGCGCTTTTGAACCGGGCCTCTGATCTGGGGGCCGACCTGATCGTCATGGGGGCATATGGCCACTCGCGGATGCGTGAGTTCGTGTTCGGTGGCGCAACCCGCACCATATTGAATCACATGACAGTCCCCGTATTGATGTCGCACTAGGGCCTGTGGGGATTCAGGTTGCGGTGCTGGCCAGGCCCCGGCGAATTCGTCACATCCACGACCCTTGCGGTTGTTGTATGGTACCCCGGTGAAAGACCCGAAATCAGACATACGCCAGGATATCCACAACTCGGACGTTCCCGAGATTTGCCGGTCGTGTGAAGCCCGGCACAAGGGCGTTTGCGGCGCACTGAACCCGGCTCAACTGGCAGCGCTTGCCAAACAAACAACACGCCGCGAAATAACCGAAGGCACTGAACTGATCGCCGCCGATGAGCCGGTTGCCAGCTACTCGAACATCATGTCCGGTGTTGTCAAACTGTCCAAGCTGCTTGCAGACGGCCGGCAGCAGATTGTTGGACTGCAGTTTGCGCCCGACTTCCTAGGACGGCCCCTTAAGGCCGACAGCCGGATAGCAGCCGAAGCGGCAACGACGGTAAGGCTGTGCTCATTTCCAAAAACGACTCTTGAACGTATGATGAAAGAGGCGCCGGGCCTGGAGCACAAGTTGCTTGAACAGGCGCTCAACGAACTGGACGAAGCGCGTGACTGGATGGTGACACTCGGTCGCAAATCAGCGCGCGAGAAAATTGCCAGTTTTCTGTACCTCATTGCCGTTCACATCGACCCTGAAGTAGATGATCTGACCGATGGTGGCTGCAGTTTCGATTTGCCGTTGACCCGGGCGGACATCGCCGATTTTCTCGGGCTGACCATTGAAACGGTGAGCCGGCAACTGACCAAATTGCGCCAGCAGAACATCATCACCATTGCCAACAACCGTCACATCACCGTTCCCGACATCAATCTCTTGCGCGAATGCTGTGAGGGTTAGGTTTGGCGGTTATCGATCATCACGTCACGCAATGTCTTGAGGTCGGTTGGCGTTAGCCGCTTGCGGGCAAGCGGCAACAGGACAGAATTCTCCCAGTGCAGATGACGTCTGTAGCTCTCGAAAAACCCGCGCAGCATATATCCGAGCATATTGGGATTGAGTGGTTTTTCTCCGTTCGACAAATGCTCCAGGTGCTCCGACAACTCGTCTGCAAAGCTTTCATCGGTTGCGTGTTCAAGACTGAGCTGCGCGAGATGCTCGACGATATTGTCTTCGGGCAGTGCGCGCTTCTCCAGCAACGGGAACAATCCTTCCTCCTCGTCCTTGTGATGAAGCGGCACTTCCCACAATAGACAGTCCCGTGCCTGGCGGCATTTTGGCGGTTCGACTTCATCCGGCAAGCTGTCGGCGATCTGCTCAAGAATATTGCACAATTCGGCGTGTTGCGAATGTGTCAGTTCGAGCGCATCAATCGGGCTGGAAATCAGAACTTCAAGAGCGTCATCAACCTTGCTTCCCTGCATTTTCCCTAGGGGAATACTATAATTTCCGCTCTTAGTCATAGACAGATCAGTGCTGCAATTTTGCGCCTTGCACATTGATCCAGATCAAAGCTTGCAGACTAAACGGATGGCATCAACCCACCTGCAATCCGCTCCGCAATTCGTGCGGGCGCGTGCGGGGAAACTACGGGGTGAAACCAATGCAATCTTTGGGAATGTTGCCGGTATACGGAATAGGCTTTCTGGCTGCGCTGCTGGCTGCAGCCAAGGCACATGACGGCCTGTTTGCCGCCCACGCCTGGATTGTGGCAATTGCCTGTATAGTTGCCATCATTGCCACGGCCAGGCGATCCAAGCTACCCGCCGAGCCCCAAGGCGAGGCGGAAACGTATCTCGACGGCGTCGTACGCGCCGGAGTGGTGGCGACGATATTCTGGGGCATCGCCGGGTTTCTGGTCGGCGTCATCATTGCCGCACAATTGGCCTTCCCGATACTTAACCTGGACTGGGCCTACACCAATTTTGGCCGGCTTCGGCCGCTACACACCTCCGCGGTGATCTTTGCATTCGGCGGTAACGCGTTGATTTGCACAAGCTTTTATGTAGTACAGCGGACCTGCCATGCCCGGCTCGGGTTGGGCAATACGGCCTGGTTCGTGTTTTGGGGCTACCAGTTGTTCATCGTGCTCGCGGCAACCGGCTATTTGCTCGGCGTCACGCAGTCGAAGGAATATGCCGAACCTGAATGGTATGTCGACATCTGGCTGACCATCGTCTGGGTCGCCTATCTGGCCGTGTTCATGGTGACGCTGTTCAAGCGCAGGGAACCACACATTTACGTCGCCAACTGGTTCTACCTCAGCTTCATCGTCACGGTTGCCATGTTGCACATTGTCAACAATCTGTCGATGCCGGTGTCGTTCCTTGGATCCAAGAGTTACTCGTTGTTCTCAGGTGTTCAGGATGCCCTCACACAATGGTGGTACGGGCACAACGCGGTCGGCTTTTTCCTGACCGCGGGTTTCCTCGGCATCATGTATTACTTCGTACCGAAACAGGCCGGTCGGCCGATTTACTCTTACCGCCTTTCGGTGGTGCACTTCTGGGCGCTGGTGTTCACCTATATGTGGGCCGGCCCTCACCACCTGCACTACACCGCACTGCCTGACTGGGCCCAATCGGTCGGCATGGTCTTC
>JABDJG010000195.1 GCA_013002595.1 Hyphomicrobiales bacterium
GCCTGGTGTGGATCGGCCCCCGGATCATGCAGCCCAACGATGATGAGGCCAAGGGTGTCGGCATGTGGTGGCAGATGCCGCAGGGCGGCATCGATGAAGGTGAGAATCTACACAGTGCGGCACTTCGCGAATTGGCCGAGGAGACCGGCGTGACGTCAGCTGAGATCATCGCGGAATCGCCTAGGTGGTATCAGTATGATCTGCCAGCACACCTCATGGGTATTTCCTGGAAAGGCCGCTGGCGCGGCCAGACGCAAAAGTGGTTCGCGATCCGGTTCACCGGCAAAGACAGCGAGATCGATATCTCCGGCATCGGTCACAAGGCCGAGTTCGATGACTGGCGCTGGGCCGGTATGGACGACGTTGCCGAATTGATCGTGCCGTTCAAGCGCCCGGTCTATGACCAGGTGATCGCCGATTTCAGGCATTTGGGAGCGTGAGCTCTGACTAAAGCAAACCGCTTGAAGCTTGCACAACGCCACTGACTTGCTGAGCAGTGTCAGACCCGCGGCGGATTGTACGAGCCGTCCTCGTCGTGGGTCTCACGGCCGGTCAGCGCCGGCGTGAACACGCAGACAAACCGCATGCGGGTAAATGCCTTGAGCCGGTGCTTGTCATGTTTGTCGAGCGTGTAGACCGTGCCAGGCTTGAGCGGGAAGACCTCGCCGGTGGCGACATTTTCAACCTCGCCTTCACCGTCGATAACGTAGTTGGCCTCGATATGGTTCTTGTACCACAGGACCTGCTCGGCGCCGGCCTCGGTGGTGGTCTGGGTCATGGTGAAGCCAACACCATCCTCGGCCAACAGAAACCGGCGGCTCGCCCAGACCGGTCCGTGGACATCGCGGTCGGTGTCGAGAATGTCCTCAAGATGGGTAACGATCATGTCCGGTCTCCTCACGGATTTTGAATTGTACCGCTATCTCAACTGTGTGGCCTTGGGCCGCCAGGCGATGACGCCTTTCGTTCGCGCGCGGACCTCGGGCGAGGCGAGACAGGTGGCAACCGCCTCATAGCCCGGCGCGCCCGGCCAGGGCGCAACCTGTAGCGGCGGGCTGTGGTTGGCGGGGCACAAGATGATTTTCTCGTCGGGGCCAACGGCAGCCAGGTCCAGGATTGCACAAGATCGGGTGAGCAAGAAGAGCGGCCGGGCAGCGGGACCACGTTTGCGCAAACATGCCATCAGCGCTTCTTGTGAGTCCTCGTCCAACCCGTCTTCGATCATATCGATAACCAGGATTGCCGAGACATCAGCCTCAAGCGTCGTAACAAGCGCGATCAGAGCGGGTGTGTCTGTCGCTCCTTCTTCGATGAGCCAGTTCATGGTCTGGCCGACCTGTGACCGCAGCGCCGGGTCGGCGTCCAACAGCGCCTGCGCCCCGCCGCCTTCATCTGCCATCCGTTCGAGCCCTGAAAAGGTTGCATCCGGCACGGTCTCAGCGATTGCTTGCGCGAGCCTCGTCTTGCCGCAACCCAGTGGGCCGGTGATGTAGTTGAGAGCCGCGATGCCGGATAATTCGAATGTTTCACCGCCCCACGGCCAGGGAAGATCGAAACGAATGCTGATCCCGGTGCCTGGCTGCACAATACTGGCAAGCTGGCTGGCCGCCGGCGTTCGGCCCTGCGCCAGGCTGGCCCGAAGGCTGCGAACCTTTTCGATCTGGTCTGTCAGCTGGCAGATCTGGCCTTCAAGGGCTGTTTGATGAGCGGCCAGGGCCGGCTCAAGGCATTCAGGGTCGCCTTTCAGGACCTGGGCGACCTGGGCAAGGCTGAGGCCGAGCGCGCGCAAGGCGGCGATCTCGGCAGCCTGGGCCATCTCGGTTGGACCATAGGTGCGCCAACCGGCCTGTGTCCGGACCGGGCTAACCAGGCCGCGTTGTTCATATAGCCGCAGGGCTTTGGTTGAGACACCGAGTTGCCTGGCGGCTTGAGAAGCACTCAGGAATTCAGGGGAACGGGTCACGAATCACCTCGTAGATCTTTTGATCCTATCCTTATCGGGGCGGTCCCAGGGGCCGGGTCAACAAAAATTGTCGTGCCTCACTTCAGATGCTGGCGATAAGGCTCAGCACAGCCACGGTCATCACCCAGTTCGAGTATAGGGACGCCGGTCAGGTCGATGTTGCACAGCCGGCCGATCCGGCTTCGCGTCTCGGCCGGATCGGCGATCATATCTTCATATAGAATGATGATGGATGTGTCCGGCAAACGCTCTGCCAGGGCGTCGATCATCTCATTGTACCAGGCGACATAATCCGTTATCGCGCCGACGTCATAGGCATATTCATTGCCGCTGTTGTAACGCTTCATGAAAATCCGCAGTGTCAGGTCCGCGATGTTGCGTTTGATGAACGCGAAACGTGCGCTGGGCAATATCGCTGCTGCCGGCAGCGTGTCCTCGATGTGATGCGGGTTGGTGTTGGTGATGACAGTCGCCGATCGCCCGGCCGGGGTAATCAGTTGGCGCGTCAGGTGCTGGCGGAACGCAGCGACATGATCCATTGGCAGGCCCGACAGAGCGTCCGGGAGGCTTATGCCGGCCGCTGAACAGGTTTGCCGCATGACGTCCTGCAGAATGGTCCGTTCATGGCTGTGTGCGACCTCGTTACTTGCGCCGATCAAACGCTCCAATGTGGTCTTGCCTGAGCGTGACGGACCGAGAATGAACAGGGTTACCGGGGCCTCGCCGCCATCCGGCGGCGCCAGGGGTGCAGGTGTGGTGCTGGTACGTATCTGACCCAGCAGTTGATTGCGGCGCTCGCCAAGCCGGGCTGTGTTCTGTACCACGC
>JABDJG010000258.1 GCA_013002595.1 Hyphomicrobiales bacterium
ATGTACAACTGCGCGCGATGTTGCCCGACCCGGGCCTCGCTCCTGACCGGGCTTTATCCGCACAAGGCCGGCATCGGCCACATGGGGCTGAACTTTGGAACACCCGCCTATCAGGGCCACCTGCGCAACGACAGCGCCACAATTGCCGAAGTGCTGAAAGGCGCCGGCTACCAGACCATGATGTCCGGCAAATGGCACGTTGGCGGTGAATTCGATGCCCGTGAGGTCGACAGCTGGCGGCCCGGCGATGTTGAACACCCAACACCGCGCCAGCGCAGTTTTGACCGCTTCTACGGTATCCTCGACGGTGCCTGCAGTTTCTTTTCCCCGCACTACGTGATGCAGGACGATGACCGCACCGAGGTTACCGCCGATGACTTTCACCTGACCGACGCGATCAGCGACAAGGCGGTGGAGATGATCGGCGATTGCGCCGGTGGCGAGCAGCCGTTCTTCCTTTATCTGGCCTACACGGCGCCGCACTGGCCGCTCCATGCCCATGATGAAGACATCGCCAAATATGACGGCGTCTATGCTGCCGGCTGGGATGCCTGCCGCGCCGCCCGGCATGAGGAAATGAACGCACGCGGGTTGCTTCAGGCGCCGTGGGATATTTCGCCGCGCGATGTCGATGCGCCGCCCTGGCAGGACGTGAAGACGAAAGACTGGGAATCGGCCCGCATGGCCGTCTACGCTGCCATGGTCGACCGCATGGACCAGGGTATCGGCCGGGTCCTTGATGCGCTGGAACAACACCGGATCACCGATGATACGATCGTCATGTTCCTGTCCGACAACGGCGGCTGCGCCGAGTTCATGGCAGAAGATGGCTGGGCCCAGTTCTATCCCGAACTCAATCTGGATGGCAGCGAGGTCACCTACGGCAACATCCCCAGCCTAAGGCCGGGCGGTAAACAGACCTTCATGAGCTACGATTTGCCCTGGGCCAATGTCTCCAACGCCCCGTTCCGGCTCTTCAAGCACTGGGTCCATGAGGGTGGCATCTCGACCCCGCTTGTCGTTCAATGGCCGGCCCGCATCAAGGGGCCGCACATTGCCCATGGCGCCTCGCATGTCGTTGACATCATGCCAACGCTTCTGGCCGCGGCTGGCGCAAAGTATCCAGCCGATCTTGGCGGCCACCCGCTCCAGCCGCTTGACGGCGAGACCTTGTTGGGTCTGCTCACAGGCAAAGATTGGCAGCGTGAACAGCCGATCTTTTGGGAGCATGAGGGCAATTCGGCGATCAGGCTCGGGCAGTGGAAACTGGTCCGCCAGCACGGCCAGGAATGGGAGCTGTATGACATGGAAGCCGACCGCACCGAGCTCAATGATTTGCGGTTGCGCAATGTTGATGTTGCCCTTGGCCTGATTCATCAATATGGAGCTTGGGCTGAAGCCGTCGGTGTAAGAGACTGGACACAGTTACAGGCAGAACTGATGGCTGCATGGGGAATCGAATGATCATCACAGGAATGACGCTATGAAAGTCACCGAACTCAAAACCTTCGTCGTCGGCAATCCGCCGCCAATGTTCGGCGGGCGATATTTCATCTTCCTGAAGCTCGTTACCGACAACGGTATCGAGGGCGTCGGCGAGGTCTATAACGCGACCTTCATGCCGCACACAATCGAGAAGATGATCGAGGACGTCTTTGAGATGCATGTCGAGGGCAGCGATCCGTTCCGCATCGAGACGTTGTGGCGCAATGTCTATGGTCGTGGCTATTCCCTGCGGCCCGATATAACCCTCATGGGCGTCCTGTCGGGCCTGGAGATGGCTTTGTGGGACATTGTCGGCAAGGCGGTCGAAAAGCCGATCTATGAACTCCTGGGCGGCAAGGTGCACGAGAAATTGCGTTCCTACACGTATCTCTACCCGGAAACCGGTAACGTGTACGAGGATGATCCAGCTGTCTATCGCGACCCGGATGTAGCCGCTGAAGCGGCTGCCAGGTGCGTGGCGAGGGGCTTTACAGCGGTGAAATTCGATCCCGCCGGCCCCTACACCACATTCGATCCGCGCCAGCCCAGCCTGGAGCGCATGGACCTGTCCGAAGCGTTCTGCCATGCCTTGCGGGAAGCGGTCGGCTCCGACGCCGATCTCCTGTTCGGCACCCATGGTCAGTTCACCACCTCCGGCGCCATCCGCCTGGCCCGGCGTCTGGAGAAATACGATCCCTTGTGGTTTGAAGAGCCGACACCGCCCGAAGTGCCCGAGGAAATGGCCCGCGTCGCCCGCCAGACCACCATTCCGATTGCCACCGGCGAGAGGCTGACGACAAAGTACGAATTCTCACGTGTGCTGGAATGTCAGGCCGCTTCGATCATTCAGATGGCGCTTGGCCGCGTCGGCGGTCTGCTTGAGGCCAAGAAGATCGCCAGCCTGGCAGAGACACATTACGCCCAGATTGCGCCACATCTGTACTGCGGCCCGATCGAGGGCGCGGCAAACGTTCAGATCTCGGCCTGTACGCCCAATTTCCTGATCCTGGAGAGCATTCAGACCTGGGGCGGGTTCCATGCCGAAATCCTGAAAAAGCCGATGCAATGGGAAGATGGTTACGTTATTCCGCCAACCGCGCCCGGCCTTGGCGTGGAACTCAACGAAGATGTCGCAAATGACCATCCCTACACCGGCAAGGAACTGCATCTTGAGCCGCATCCGGGTCCGGTGACGATGGACTGAGAAGTAACGCAAATTATCTGTTGTTCTTAAAGGGAAAAACGAAATGAAGGTCGCTTTCATAGGGTTGGGGAATGTTGGCGGCAAGTTGGCCGACAGCTTGTTGCGCAATGGCGTCGACCTGACCGTGCGGGATCTCGACCGCGATGTCGCGCAGCCGTTTCTTGACAAGGGCGCCAGGTGGGCCGAGAGCCCTAAGGAAATGGCGGAAAATTGCGATCTCATCATCACCTGTCTGCCGTCGCCGGCCGCCAGCGCGGCGGTGATGGAAGCAGAAGACGGCATCCTTGCCGGTCTCAGCCCCGGTAAAATATGGGCCGAAATGAGCACCACCGACGAAGCTGAAGTCAAGCGCCTCGGGGAAAAGGTGACAGCGCTCGGTGCACAGCCGGTCGATTGCCCGGTCTCTGGTGGCTGCCACCGGGCCGCCACCGGCAATATCGCGATCTTTGCGGGGTGTGAGCGTGAAACCTTCGAGTGCATGTTGCCGGTGCTCACCACAATGGGCCGCCGCATCCTGCACACCGGCCCGCTTGGTTCCGCATCGATCCTCAAAGTGGTCACCAACTATCTGGCAACCGCAAACCTGCTCACCTGCTGCGAAGCACTGGTCACGTCGCAAAAGGCCGGAATGGACCTCAATGTAACTTTCGAAGCCTTGCGCATCTCATCGGGCAATTCCTTTGTCCACGAGACCGAAAGCCAGGTCATCCTCAACGGCTCGCGAGATATCAACTTCACCATGGACCTTGTTTCCAAGGACATAGGCCTGTTCCAGGCTGTGGCTGACAGGGCAGGGGTGCCGCTTGAAATCAATCCGGTGATGATCAAGATCTTCAAGGATGGCGAGGAACGTTATGGCTCGCGCGAGTTCTCTCCCAACATCATCAAACGCCTGGAAGAAGCATGCGGTGCAGATGTTCGTGCGCCGGGCTTTCCAGCCGATATTGTTGATGATGAGCCCGAAGAGGCGGGTTATGAAGTGGTCGTCGAGCATCGCCAGGATCTGTAGCCCCTTTAATTCACCGCGATTGCCGCTTATCTTCGGACCATGCGCCTATCAAAGCGAAAGCTGATACAGGATTGACCGGACTGGCAGGCTGGACCGGCCTGAGACCGGCCCTTGCAGCCCTGACGCCCACGGTGCGCCAGACTGAAGGTCCTTTCTACCCACGCGAACAGGATTTGTTTGCCGATCGCGACAATGACCTTGTCAAAATCCGCGATCGCGTGATCGAAGCGGGCGGAGAAATCCTGTATTTCCGCGGCATCGTGAAGGACACGAAAGGTCATCGGCTTTCAGGCGCAAGGGTCGAAATCTGGCAGTGCGATGCGAACGGCCGATACCTGCATGGCGCCGACAAGGCAAGTGGAACGGAGCGTGACGGCGGCTTTCAAGGATTTGGTTCAACACGCACAGATGCCGATGGCCGGTTCTCTTTCCGCACCATCAAACCGGTCAGTTACCCGGGCCGCACGCCGCACATCCATGCCAAATTCTTTCACCCGGTGAGTAATAATGTGTTGACGACGCAGTATTACATCGATGGCGATCCGCAAAATGACAGGGACGGCCTCTACCGGCGGCTGCCCACCAACCTGCGCGCGCAGGTTACAATGAAGCTGGTAGCAAATGATGCCGGCGAATGGCAGACCGACATTGAAGCGGTGCTGTAAAGCCATTGGCTACTGGCTGGCAATCAGCCGGGCGACAACCTCTTCCATCTCCTGGCTTGACGCGTTGGCGAAGGCGATCCTCAAAAACATTTCCTGACCCTCGCCAAACATCGACCCGGGCAAAACCAGCAGATTGTGCTCAGCTGCAAGCCGCATCGCAACTTCCTTGGACGTCTGGTGCTCGAAGGGATGCTCGACGTAGGCAAAAAAGGCACCCGAACTAACCATCCGGTAGGCGAGGGCGTCATTTCCGAAGGCGGCAGTGAGCGCCTGCAGCTTGCCGGCCATCTCGGCGACTTTGCCTGCCCGCCAGATGTCCAGGTTCCGCAACCCGAACAGGACGGCTTGCTGGCCGATGTGCGGCGCACAGATGGCCACGCAATCCAGTAGTTTTTCAACATTTCCAATCAGTTCCGGCGATGCCGCCATGCCGCCGGCGCGATAGCCGGTCAGCGAAAAGCTCTTGGAAAAACTGTGCAGGTGAATGAATGTATTGCGCCAGTCCGGCCGGTTGAACAACCGGTGCGCCGGTTCGGGAAACCCGCGAAAGTCCTTGTAGGTCTCATCAATCAACAGGGCCAGACCGTGCCCGGCGCACAGATCAAACATCTGCTCCAGCAGCGCCGGCGGATAGACGGCGCCGGTCGGATTGTTCGGGCTGACCAGGACCATCGCCCGTGTGCGGCTATCAATCAACCGGGCGGCATTTTCAACACTCGGCTGCATCGCATTGTCAGCCCGGCATTGCAGGTGTCGCACCTCAATGCCCTGCATGTCGAACCACATCTGATGGTTGAAAAAATACGGCGAGGGCACAATGACATTGTCGCCCGATTGGGCGATCGCCATCATCGCCAGGCAAAATGCCTGATTGCCACCCGCCGTTATTGCGACATCAGCTGGTTGGATGTCGGCGTCATAGTCTGTGCTCAAATGCGCCGCAAAAGCTTCGCGTAGCGGCTCAAGGCCCAGGATATCGGTATACAGGCTGGTCGCAGGTGCGCCCGACAGCTTTGCCACGTGCTCTTGTAGTTCGGCCGCCGGCGGATAATTGGGCACGGCCTGGCTGAGGATGACAGGTGCTTGCCCCGTTTCTCCTTGTGGCAACCAGGAAAACGATTCCGATATTGGCGGGGTTTCCGTTGAACAGATTTCCGGTTTGACCGTATAACTCATGGGTACAGACTTTCTGTGGACGTCAGACGCGAAGAAAGAGGCTCCAATAACAGACAACCCGGCCGGTTACCATCTATCCCAAGGTAGTTTGACACCGGCGTTGCTGAGAATGGATAACCAAGAACAAGATGAACAGATCTGTCAGCATCGATAGTCTTTTGCGCCAGCGCAATGCCAAACTGAAAGGTGGTGGTGGCCAATCGCAACATGCCGTCCAGCGTGAACCGCTGACCAAGGTAATTCAAGCCAACTATCGGGCTTTTGAACTCGTTCGCGATGCAGTTTTGTCCCGCCATCCCAAGGATGTCGACCTGCATGCCCGGTTTGATGATGACAACCGTCGGATAATGGCAGAGCTGACGCGTTTCGACATGATCGATGCAGATGCTGACAAGCCTCGTGCGGTTGGTGTCGATGCCAAGAGATATCTGAGTGGAGGCTGGCTCGAAGAACTGGCCTGGCTGACGGCAATGGAAGCAGGCGCAGACGAGGCACTTTATGGCCAGCCGCTCAGCTGGCAGGTTGGCGAATACTACGGCGAGAATGAAATCGATCTGATTGTCCGACGTGAACAGCGCTTGGGCTTTGTATCGTGCAAGGCGCTCCAGTCTGAATTCGACTCCGATAACCGCAAGCATCGCAACCGGTTGATGGATGCCTTGCACGAGGCCGATAATCTGGGTGATCATTTCGGCGCGCCGGGCGATCGGGTGGCCATCCTGGTTACAACGGATCTAATAGATGAAATGCGCCAGATGCCGCGGTACACTGCGCTAATGGGTAAGGCAGCCGCTCTGGATGTCCGCATCATCACGCTCGAAGAACTCGGCTGGACCAAGCTTGTCGCTGCGATGGGCCAGTTGATACACAATTAGAATCAAGGAGATAGGCATGGCAAAGGCAATACGGTTTGATGAAGTTGGTGGCCCTGAGGTTATGCAGTACGTGGACATCGATGTGCCGTCTCCAGCCGCCGGTCAGGTGCAGGTTCGCCATACTGCAGCCGGTCTGAACTACATCGACACATATCACCGTACAGGACTTTATCCGCTGCCGTTGCCATCGGGCATAGGTCTTGAAGCGGCCGGTGTTGTCGAAGAAGTCGGTGACGGGGTCGCCAATCTGAAAGCTGGCGATCGCATTGCATATGGCGCAGGACCATTGGGTGCATATAGCGAACGCGCCAACGTGCCTGCAA
>JABDJG010000277.1 GCA_013002595.1 Hyphomicrobiales bacterium
GTCTCGATCGTCTGGTAGGCCCACAGGCGTTCGACCTCGGGATTTCGGTCAGCTTTGTCAGGAAAGTCGAACCGGGTCGAATAGTTGACCGGTTTGCCGGAGATCTTGCCGGTCAAGGTGACCTCGGCAGCGCCGGTGTTCCAGTAGTGACCGAACAGGACCAGTTGCTCACCGTTGTACAGCGTGCGGATGTCATCGCTGGCAATGTCTGCTATGCGCAAGTTGCCGCCGAGCGGTTTTACCTCCACCTTCACGCCATGCAGGGCTTCGTGGGTCACCTTGGTGGTCGCGTTGAGCAGGACACCGACGACATCGTCGGAATTGGAGATCGACAGGGCCGTGCCGTTTGACAGCCTGGTCAGCGGCTCAAGCAGCGGACGGTTGGCCGAGTTGCCCATGATCGCGGTGAACAGGCGCACGTCCTTTTGTTTGGCCAGATCGAAGAACTTGCGGTTTTCGGTGACACCGACATTGGCAACGCCATCGGTGACCAGCATGATGGCGCCGGTGCGATCGGCATCGAGCGCATTCATGCCCATGGACAGGCCGGCGTACAGGTTGGTGCCGCCTTCGGCGCCGAGCGATTGGACTGCACCTGTGTATTGGGCAATCGTCCGGGCATTGACCGGCACAAAGCCGTGCGTCAGTTCGCTGGCGCTGTTGTTGAAGATGATGATGCGGAAGCGGTCTTCAGGACGCAACTTGCCAAGGGCCCGGCCGACACCTTCAGCCAGGGTTGCAACCTTTGAGCGCATCGAGCCGGACCGGTCGAGCACGAACACCCAATCGCGGCCTTCGGTGATCGGCTGCAGGTCCATGCCGGGCGTCAAGGTAAGTGCAAAGCTGCCGCGGTCCGCGTTGCCGGCCTTGTAAGGGACCATGTCGACACGGGCCGGCTGGCCGGGTGCTTGGCGCCAATAGACAACGACATCAGTATCAAGGCGCACCGGCGTGTTGCCGGCTGCCACAACGGTTGTCGCCTCATCATCGTTTATGGCAGGGGCCTGGCTATTGGGCTCGATTGCCGGGGTTGCGGCGGTTGACGCGTTGTCCATATGGACGTGCCAGGTGCCGTCCGGCTTTTGCGTGATGCTGGCAGATGGGTGGGCCGGCAGACGCAGGGCCTCGATCGGGTAATCGGTCTTCAGCGCGAGATCGAAGCTAAAGTTGCCGACAACCTGTTCATTGGCTGTCCAGAACGAGAGTTTTTGTTCATCGACCGTACCTTCCTCGAGCGGATAGACGAACCGGCCGATGCCGGTCTCGAGGCGGGCAGGCTGGATGTAGGACAGGCGGATGCGCACATCGCCATTGGCCCGCACTGGCCAGACCTTCATGTCGAAGGACTTGTAATCATCCTGTTCGGTAACGGCGACCTCGCGGCCGGCCTGTTTTTCCTCGGTGTAGATTTTGCGGGCGCGGTTCTTTTCGACGACCTCGCCGGTAACGGGTTTGCCGTCTATCCAATAGGTGAACTCCGACACGGCGGCTTTTTCCGGCACCGGGAAGGAATAAACCGCTTCCAGGTCGGTCGCGTTCGGGTTGGCAAAGCGTTGTTCGACTGTAGTGATGACGTAGCCATCCTCGATAACAACGCGAACCTCGTGGTCCTGCAGCGCCAGTTTTGGCAGTCCTGAGCCGGCAGGTGTCATGAGGCCGGCGGCATCTGCCGGCCGGGGGCCGGCTGCACAGGCAATGGCGAGCACTGCTGCGCCGGTCAGGAATGTGGTTTTCAGCTTTGACACCGTCATTGGGTTTCTCCAAAATTGAACTATGTTCATTTATTTATTAAACGTCGCCATATGAACGACGTTCACAAATCATATAGCACTAAAATGAACAATGTTCAATTATTAATTTTCAGATGGTAAATCGATGCTTCTGAAATGTTGGAAATCGCGCTATCAAGCGCTGCAAAGCGTGAAGGCGGAGCAAATGGCAAGGCGGGCAATCGATAACCGGGAGGATTTGGGCGCGGCGATGGTGGAGGCCGCCGAGGCAACCATCCGCCGCGATGGCGGCGCAGCGCTGACCGCCCGCGGGCTGGCCAAACAGCTCGGCGTGTCGGTCGGCACCGTCTACAATGTCCATGGCAGCATGGATGAGCTTGTCGAAAAGGTGAATGCGCGCACGTTGGCGCGGCTGGAAGCCGAAATAACCGATATCGATGCCGGGCAGGGCAGCGTCGAAGACGTGCTGCTGGAGTTTGCGCGGCGCTATATGGCCTATGTGCAGGCCAACCTCAATCTGTGGTCGGTGTTGTTTGAGGGCCAGCTCAACGATGCGGCCAGCGTCAATCAGGTGCGCATCGACCGCCTGTTCGGCATTCTCGAACGGGTACTTGAACCGGTCGCAGGCGATGCCGCAACGCGCGAAAAGTCAGCCCGGGTTCTGTGGGCCAGTGTTCACGGCATCCTGCAGATGGCTTTTACTGGCCGGCTCAAGTTGCTCAAGATCGGTGATGTCGAGGCCGCAATCGGCCATGCGGTCAGATGTCATCTGGCCGGCATGGCAGCGATCTCAAAGCAGCAATAACATCAGCCCCGTCAGCCTTTGACCTCGATATGATAGTCCGGCGTCGAGTTGAGCGGGCACGAGAAGTAATATTTGCCCGGCTTCAGTGAAATTTTGTAATCCCTGGACGTGCCCGTCGCGAGCCCGCCGCCGGATACGCTCGGCAATGTGGCGCGCCCAACGACACCCTGGCCACGCAACCAGAAGCCGAGATTGTAAGGGACGTTCTTGTTGGTGACGCGAAACGTGTAATCGCCGGGTTTCAGGGTGATCACCTTGGACTTGGCAACCCGGTCGGCGCCTGACTTGGCGTTGATTTTCTCGCAATCGGCCTTCGACGCGGATGTGTAGCCGTGGTCGGTGCCTTCTGTTTCGACAAACTGACACGGCGTCTGGGTGAGGGTGATGACGTTGGCCGATTGGGCGCTCACATCTAGCGGAGCAAAAATCGCAAAAGCACCTAATGCAGCAACGGTCAATCTAAACTTCGTGGTCATATCGTTACTCCTGACTGGAAAGGGATGAGCCGTCTTATACAAAACCGCCAAGGCAGACTGAAATGACGTTTGGCTGACATTTATGGGAGGTATTTATGCACCGCGTGTGACGTCAGTGTGATCATACACCGGCGGTCGCTTACATTGTCTTAGGGCCTAGCGGCTTGGCACATGATTTTGACATGCTAAGATGGCCGCCGGAATGATGTCCGGGGTCCTGTCAGTGTGGGTTGTGCAGCATGAGTGACTACATCGAAAATGTCCGCAAATATTCGGCCAATGCCAATGAGGGTGCGGTCAACACCATCGTCAAGTATCTCGGTATTGCCCTGCAGGGGCGCGATTCATCGCTGGTATCGTGTTCCGACCCTGATGAACTGGCGCGGGTACGCGATCGCTACTGCAAGAAAAAGCTTGGCCTGGAGATGGCGGTTGCCGATGAGGCCATCAAGGCAACCTGCGAGCAGATGAAGGACGAACGCAACAAGCACCGGGTGACGTTTTATTATCTGGTTGCCGAGCATTCGGGGACTTTATCGAAATTGTGACACTGTATGGCTGACGGGGACGCCGGGTCCTGATAGAACGAACTGGCTCTCGAGGTCTCGGGAGCCTGTTTTGTTTTGCCATAGTGAATATGCAACGGGGACTGTCGGGGAAAGACCAAGGATGGCGCGAATTTTGAACCTGATACTCGGACCGCACCGCTTTGCGACCGAATCTCCCTGGAGCGTTCTGACCGCAATTTGCGGTATATTCGGCGCCGTCATTCTGTCGCTTGTCGCCACGATAATCGCCGCGGCAGTTGTTATCTTTTTAGGACCTGCGGGCAGCGCCGGCTGCATTGCAACGGACATTTCTGCTATCGAGGGATCAGGTTGCGCCCGGTGGCTGCTCGCGTTGGTCGGCACATCGTCGGTTGTGATGATCGTGGCGTTCTTTGCTCTGTCGCACGCGCGTCAGGGCAGCACTCCGGGAAATACCTTGCTGATGCGCGATGCGCAGCTGCGCTGGTGGCAGTATGCGGCAATGAGCGCCGGACTGATTGTGGTTCTGCTGTGTGTGCAAGTCGCGATATCGTGGATTTCCGGGGTGTCCGACGCAGAGCTGGAGCTGGGTATCAACTATCTCAAAGAACTTGTTACCGGTTCCGGCTGGCTTAACTGGTTCTTGATAATCTCGGTCGTTGTTCTGGCGGGCCCGATTACCGAAGAGATCATTTTTAGAGGGTTCATGTTCACGACGCTGATCAAGACCCGGCTCGGTTTCATCGGCACCGCGATCATCACATCTGGCTGCTGGACGATGCTGCATTATCAATACACCTGGCACATTCTGATTGTGTTGTTCGGCTTCGGTCTGGCGCTGGCCTATGTGGTTTGGCGAACCGGCAGCCTGTGGCCGGGTATCGTTGCCCATGCGGCGAACAATCTGGTCTCGTCGCTCATCCTTGTCTTGCGCTAAATTGCGATTATTGCCATGCATTGCGATAGCAGCAACGGTTGGAATCGCATAATATTGCAGCCATGAAACAGTATCTCGAACTTATGCACCGGGTGCGCAACGAAGGCGCTGAAAAGCACGACCGGACCGGTACAGGTACCCTATCGGTGTTCGGCCATCAGATGCGCTTTGATCTGTCCGAGGGCTTTCCGCTGGTCACGACCAAGAAGCTGCATCTGCGCTCGATCATCCATGAGCTTTTGTGGTTCCTGAAAGGCGACACCAACATTGCCTATCTGAAGGAAAACGGCGTCAGTATCTGGGATGACTGGGCCGATGAGAACGGTGATCTCGGCCCGGTCTACGGGCACCAATGGCGATCCTGGCCGGCGCGCGACGGCGGAACCATCGATCAGATTGCCCAGGTGGTCGGGCAGATCCGCCATTCACCGGACTCGCGAAGGTTGATTGTGACGGCCTGGAACCCGGCCGATGTTGAACGCATGGCGCTGCCGCCATGCCACTGTCTGTTCCAGTTCTACGTGGCGGACGGGCGGCTGTCGTGCCAGCTCTATCAACGCTCGGCCGACATCTTTTTGGGGGTCCCTTTCAACATCGCTTCGTATGCTCTGCTGGTCCACATGATTGCTTATGTGTGCGGGCTCAAAGTGGGTGATTTCGTCCATACGCTGGGTGATGCACACCTTTATCTCAACCATCTGGAGCAGGCCGACGAGCAGCTTGAGCGCTCTCCCATGGCGCTGCCCCGATTGGTGGTTCACAAAGATGCCAAAGAGCTTGAGGACTTTGTTTTTGACGATTTTGAGATCGTCAACTACCAGGCACATCCGCATATTTCTGCGCCTGTTGCGGTTTAACTATCTGAAATGATTACATTAATCCTTATAGGGATAAACCGATCAAAGGGATAGGTGCGCTGCCCTGTTCATTGTATTATAGAGGTCGAGGATGGGTTTGGACGAGATGGGAGATGCCGGCATGACCGACATCAAGATTGCACTTGTCGTGGCTGCAGCACGTAACGGCGTCATCGGCATTCATAATTCCCTGCCGTGGAACCTGCCGTCTGACTTGAAGCGCTTCAAGGAACTGACGTCGGGCCATCCGGTGATCATGGGCCGCAACACCTATGAGGCGATCGGCAAGCCCCTGCCTGATCGCGACAATATCGTTCTGACCCGCGGTGAGATCATGGACGATCCCAGCGTTCACACGGTCAATTCGATCGAAGAGGCTGTCGCGCTGGCCAAGCGTTTTGCGGTCAACCGGGGCGTCGATGAGATCATGGTGGTCGGCGGTGGCCAGATTTACGAGCAGACCCTGGCGCTGGCCGACAGGATCTATTTCACGCGTGTTGAAATGGACGCCAAGGGCGATACCCTGTTCCCCGACCTGTCACCAGAGCGCTGGCGCGAGATTTCGCGCGAGGAGATCAAAGCCGGGCCGGAAGACAACGCCGACTTCACCGTCATGACGCTGGACCGGGCGGCTTAGGGCCTGGCACTCACCACAGTGTCCGTCAGCC
>JABDJG010000282.1 GCA_013002595.1 Hyphomicrobiales bacterium
GCGTTGTGCCAGACCGGCGAGCCATTCGAGCACTGCATAGGCGCGTTTCGAATAGGCCTGTACCGCCAGCCCGAGCCCATTCCAGCCGGCCAGCGCTGGCTCACTTGTCATGCGCTCGAACAGCTCCAGCGACAGATCCAGCCGGTCGCCTTCCTCAGCATCGATGGTCAGCCCAAGATTGGCTGCCTTGGCCTTTTCCGCCAGCTTGATAATCTGTGGCAGCAACTCCTCGATCATCCGGCCGCGGGCCTTTTCCTCGTAACGCGGATGCAGCGCCGACAGCTTTACCGACAGGGACGGCCGGGCAAATACATCGCTGCTGCGGCCGGCATTTTTGGCAATGTCGCCAAGTGCATTCTCATATGCGGCGTAATAACGCTGTGCATCGCGCATCGTCATTGCCGCTTCGCCCAGCATGTCGAACGAGAACCTGTAGCCTTCCTCAACCAAGGGCTCGGCAATCGACTGCGCCTCACCGATGGTGCGGCCAAGCACGAATTGCCGCCCCATGATCCGCATGGCATGTCGCATCGCCTGTCGGATGATCGGCTCGCCGGAGCGCGAAACCAGCTTGGCCAGATAACCGGTTGTATCAGAGGTCGCCGGCCCGCCAAGTTCGATCACCCGGCCGGTCAGCATCAACCCCCAGGTCGACGCATTGACGAACAGCGAATCCGAGTGGCCAAGGTGCCGGTCCCAGTCCTTACCGCCGATCTTGTCGGCAATCAGCTTGTCCGCTGTATCCGCATCGGGGATACGCAACAAAGCTTCGGCGAGGCACATCAGCACGACGCCTTCCTCGCTCGATAGCGAGTATTCCAGCATGAACTCGTCGACACCGCCCTTCTGGCGCCTGCCCTTGCGCACCGCCTCGACAAGTTGTCGGGCAAGATCGCGCACCCGCCGGTTGTCGGGCTCCGGCAGCCGGGCTTTGGCCGCCAGTTCACGCGCGACCACGGTCTCATCGGGCATCAACATGTCCGCAACCGCCCTGCGGCTTGACGATCCACCACTATTACCTGAATGCTCAGCCATGACCCAAATCCCTCAGAACGCGTGTACACCCCGATCAGAACGACCCGGACTGTTCAGAGAATCGCACACGCATATTTCAGGCATCAAGGCTATTGGTTTTGATGGCAACAATCAAAGGCCATGCAGTAGGACTGGCATAAGCTGGTTTGGCGCCGGATCAGGGGGCAAATCGGTCAACCTTTGGCGGCGTGACTGCGATGTTCGAGGCCGCTTTCGATCTCGCCATTTTCGCGTTGAATCTGGCGGATCTCTTCACAGGTTTCGCGGAGCTCCTCGAGCCCCTGGGTCATTTCAGCGATTTGTGATTGCAGATGCTGTGATTGCGCTTCCAGCATCTCAAGGCTGGCCCGCCGCTGCGTGATCCCCTTATCGACGTCGTAGAGATCCAGAAGTTTCCTGATTTCCTGAAGCGTGAGGCCAAACCGCTTGCATCTGAGAATTAAAGCCAGCCTGGCCCGGTCCCGGCGATCATAATTGCGTGCCAAGCCGTCACGCTCGGGGTTCAGCAGGCCTTTGACCTGATAGAACCGCAATGCGCGGGCGGTTACGCCAAACTCTTTACGCAGATCCGTCGGCGTGAAAACTTGTTTTTGATCGTTGTCCAACGTTGTCAGCAGCTCCCTACCCGCTTCCTCGACACGCGCATCAACAAGGTTTGCGCCAGTCTCCCCGGCCCCAATATCTCAGCCTCACATCACTCTGCAGACAAAGCACAACTTATAATTGATTCCCGAAAACCGGCATTCTTCGTCAAACGTAATCAGGGAACCGCCGTTTGCGGTAGAAACTCTATGTTATTAACATGTTACATATTAGGAACATTCACCAAACATAGGGCCGACTTGTGGTGCATCAATGAAGACTATACCCGCTCTGGTTGATTTCTCAACTCAAAATTTCTCGCAATCCCTAGGGTCATGTACTCCAATACGGATTTCGAATACCGCAATTGTGACGGCTCTGGTATGACCATTGGCCGATAGGGATTCACAATGGTCGAGCAATGTCTACGGGAACCAGGATCGTCCGTACCCTCGAGCAGCTGCGCCGTCAGGTTGCCGATTGGCGTGCCCAGGGCTTGCGGACCGCCCTGGTGCCGACCATGGGGGCGCTGCATGACGGCCATCTGACCCTGGTCCGCCAGGGTCTCAGGCGCGCCGACCGGGTTGTCGTGACCATTTTTGTCAATCCCAAGCAGTTTGGCCAGGGCGAGGACCTGGAGCGCTATCCGCGCGATGAAAAAGGTGATGCCCGCAAGCTCAAAAAGGCCGGCGCAAACCTTATCTACATTCCCGAAAAAGCAATGATCTACCCGGAAGGCTTTGCCACGACCGTTAGCCTTGCAGGACCCGCCAAGGCAGGCCTGGAGGACAAGTTCAGGCCACACTTTTTCGACGGCGTCACGACAATCGTGGCAAAACTGTTCATCCAGGCAGGCTGCGACTATGCCATGTTCGGCGAAAAGGACTACCAGCAGCTCAAGGTTGTCACCCGGATGGCTTGGGATCTGGATATCGCGACTGCCGTCATAGGTGTCGAAACGGTTCGCGAGCCGGACGGCTTGGCCATGTCCTCTCGCAACGCCTATCTGTCCAGGAATAACCGCGAACTCGCTCCCTTGATCCACCATTGCCTAACCGACGCCGCCACCGCCATCGCAGACGGCAAGCCGGCGGCCAAGGCAACTTCCACAGTCCGCCGGAAACTGACCAATGCCGGCTTCAAGGTAGACTATCTGACTGCCAGGAACGCCGAGACCCTGCAAAGACTCAGGTCGCCGAGCGAACCCATCCGCCTGCTTGCCGCCGCCTGGCTCGGCACAACCCGCCTCATCGACAATATCGCTGTGTGATCATCCCAATTGCACACGGTCAACGGGCATTGCACAATGCCTGCCGTGGACGGCTTGAGGAGGTGCATCGAACATGAGCAGGTTTACGCTCGAAGGTCTTATGGACAGCCAACTGCCCTGCTATATCGGCGGTGCCTACGTAGACAGCAACGGAGAGGGCATTCCCAGTTTCGACCCGGCCACCGGCAAACCCTGGTGCCAGATCACCGATTGCACTGCAGACGATGTCGACCGCGCCGTCAAGGCCGCGCGCAGCGCCATGTACGATCCTGCCTGGCGCGATATCAGCCAGAGCGAGCGCGGCACGCTCATGTATCGTCTCGCCGACATCGTACAATCCAATGTCGAACGTCTTGCCCGCATCGAAACAAAGGACAACGGCAAGATTCTGCGCGAAATGCGCGCACTGATCGGCGCCATTCCGGTCGCCCTGCGCTACTTCGCCGGCATGGCCGACAAGATCGAGGGCACCACAATTCCGGTCAACAAACCCGACATGCTCAATTTCACCTTGCGCGAGCCAATCGGTGTCGTTGCCATCGTCACACCGTGGAATTCACCTCTCTACATGCTGGTCCGCTCTCTGGCGCCGTGCCTGGCGATCGGCAATACGGTCGTCGTCAAGCCATCCGAGCATGCCTCGGCCGGCACCATCGCCTTTGCCGAACTGATGAATGAGGCCGGTTTCCCGGATGGTGTGCTCAATGTGGTGACCGGCTACGGTGACACCGCCGGCGAGGCGCTCATAAGCCATCCCGGCCTCGACAAGATCGATTTCACCGGCGGCACCCTCACGGGCCGCAAGATAGCTGCCTCTGCTGCGCAAAACCTGACCCCAAGCTCTCTAGAACTGGGCGGAAAGTCGCCACATGTGGTGTTTGACGATGCCGATCCCGATCGCGCCGCCAATGGCGTGGTGTCGGGCATATTTGCCGCCGCCGGCCAGACCTGCGTTGCTGGATCGAGGTGTTATATCCATGAAAGCATTCATGACGAGGTTGTCGATCGCATCGTTGCCCGGGCTGGCGATATCCGTATCGGCGCGCCGGACGATGAGGCAACCCAACTCGGTCCTCTTGCCTTGTGGAGCCAGGTCGAAAAGGTCGGTTATTTCGTTGATACTGCCAAAAAGCAGGGCGCCAAGCTTGCGCACGGCGGCGGCCGCCCCAAAAATCTCGGCGACGGCTGGTATGTCGATCCGACGGTCTTTGTCAATGTCACCAACCAGATGCTGGTCGCCCGTGACGAAATTTTCGGCCCCGTGCTCGGCATCGTGAAGTTCAGCACCGAAGCTGAACTCATCGAATTGGCCAACGACACCAACTATGGCCTTGCCGCGGGCATCTGGACCCGCGACATCGACCGCGCCTTGCGTTTTGTCCGCCGCATCGATGCCGGCATGGTTTGGGTGAACACCTATCGTGCCCCCTCGATCATGTCGCCATTCGGCGGCTTCAAGGACAGTGGCAATTCCAAGCACAACGGTCATGCCGCGATCCACGAATTCAGCCGCCTCAAGACTGTCGTCGTCGATTATTCCGGCGCCACTCATGACGCTTTTGTCATGCGGGTCGTCAAATAGTGGCAAAGACGTTCAAAAGGTCACACAGCGTCGCGCTCAATTATGCGGATCAAGGCAGCGGCGAGCCGGTTTTGCTGATCCATGGCGTCGGTTCGGCGCTGGATGCCTGGGACGGCGTCATTGCCGCCATGCGCCCGGACCGTCGCTACATCCGTTTCGACCTGCGCGGCCATGGCCGGTCCGCCCATACACCGGGGCCCTACAGCCTAAACGACTTTGTAGAAGACACCGTCGCCCTCCTCGATCATCTGGAAATCGCCAAGGTCGATCTCATTGGCTTTTCGCTGGGCGGTCTCATCGCACAGGCCATCGCGCTCGATCATCCACACCGCCTCAATCGGCTCGCCCTCATCTCGACAATCGCCGGCCGCACGCACGACGAGCGCGAAACCGTCCGCAAACGGGCCGAAACCCTCAAATCCGACGGCGCCGTTACCCATCTATCAGTCGCCGTGGACCGCTGGTTCACCGATGAATTCCGAAAGGCCCACCCCGACGTGCTGGAAGCCCGCCGCAAACGCTCGCTGGAAAACAACCCTGAG
>JABDJG010000317.1 GCA_013002595.1 Hyphomicrobiales bacterium
AAGGATTACATACCCTGGTATGACTGGCTGCTCGCTGGCCTGGGCATAGTCGTTTGCCTTTATGCAATCGTGTTCAACGATGCGATTTCGGTCCGCGCCGGCCTGCCGATCCCTGCCGATCTGGTCATATCCGGCCTCGGCCTTATCGTGCTCGCCATATCGGTCTACCGATCGCTCGGCCTGCCGCTGGCGGTCATTTCAACGATTTTCATCTGCTATGTCTTTTTCGGCCATGCGGAATCGCTGCCCGAAGTTTTGCGCTGGAAAGGCGCCTCGTTCGGCAAGGCGACCTGGCACTATTGGATGCAGGATGAGGGCGTCTTCGGTGTCGCGCTCAAGGTGTCCGCTGAACTGATCTTCCTGTTCGTTCTGTTCGGTGCGATCCTGGAAAAGGCCGGCGCCGGCAACTATTTCATCAAGCTGGCCTTTTCCCTGCTTGGCCATCTTCGCGGTGGGCCGGCCAAGGCCGCGGTCATCGCATCGGCCATGAGCGGGCTTTATTCCGGCTCCTCCATCGCCAACACGGTCACCACAGGCACCTTCACCATCCCGCTGATGAAACGGACAGGCTTCTCGGCCGAAAAGGCTGGCGCGGTCGAGGTTGCCTCATCGACCAACGGTCAGCTGACCCCGCCGGTGATGGGTGCTGCCGCCTTCCTGATCGCTGAATTTACCGGCATCCCCTATACCGAAATCCTGAAACATGCCCTGGTACCGGCACTGGTCTCCTATATCGCCCTTGTCTACATCGTGCACCTGGAAGCGATGAAGCTTGACCTGAAGGGCCTGCCCAAGCCGACATCGACGATGACCTTTGCCGCCAAGATGATCGGCGTGCTGACCGGCTTTATCGGTGTCGCCGTCCTGTTCGGCCTGGTCTATTACACGCTCGGCTGGATCAAGGTCGCTGCCCCCGATGCCTCGTTCCTGGCGGTCATGATCATTTCAGCGATTGCCTACGTTGTGCTGTTGTGGGTCGCCTCCAGGCAACCGGATCTGGTCGTGGACCCACCTGATGCCCCGATTCTGGAGTTGCCGCGCGCCGGCGCCACCGCGATCACCGGGCTGTATTATGTCTTGCCGATCGTCATCCTGATCTGGTGCATCCTGCCGACGCCGGACCGCCTGTCGCCCGGCCTGGCCGCATTCTGGGCGGTCATCGCCATGAGCGTCGTGACTCTGACCCATCACCCGATCAAGCAGCTCATGCGCGGCGGCGGCGATATCGTCGGTGCGCTGCGCCAAGGTCTCGATGAGTGGATTGACGGCATGATCTCCGGTGCGCGCAACATGATCTCGATCGGCATCGCAACCGGTGCTGCCGGCATCATTATCGGTTCGATCTCGCTGACCGGCGCCCACCAGATCGTCGGTGAATTTGTCGAATTCCTGTCCGGCGGCAACCTCTTGCTGATGCTTGGCCTGGTTGCGGTCATGAGCCTGATCCTCGGCATGGGCCTGCCGACCACGGCCAACTACATCGTGGTTTCCTCGCTGATGGCGCCGGTGATCGTGGCGCTCGGCGCCAAGTCCGGCCTCATCGTGCCGCTGATCGCGGTTCATCTGTTCGTGTTCTATTTCGGCATCCTTGCCGATGATACACCGCCGGTCGGCCTTGCCGCCTTTGCCGCTGCCGCCATTTCGGGCGGTGATCCGATCAAGACCGGTCTGCAGGGTTTTGCCTACGACATCCGTACCGCCTTGTTGCCGTTCCTGTTCATCTTCAACACCGAACTTCTGCTGATCGATGTCGGACCGGCAAAGGCGGTGTTCGTGTTTATTGTCGCGGTGATCGCGATGATGTTGTTTGCGGCAGCGACACAAAGCTGGTTCCTGACCCGCAACAGGGTCTGGGAGTCAGTTGCGCTCCTGCTGATCGCCTTTACCTTGTTCAGGCCGGGGTACTGGCTCGACCAGATCTCGCCGCCATATCATGATGTGAACCCGGCAATGGTCTTTGAAGTGGTCAAGGAGGTGCCGCCCGACGGCAAGCTGACGGTGGTTGTCTCCGGGCCGAACTTCAATACCGGCAAACCCGACTCGACCACCTTGCTGCTCAATCTTGGCCAACCGAAAGATGCAGCCGAAAGGCTCGCCGCCGCTGGCCTGACGGTGACCAACGAAGACGGCCGCATCAAGATTGAGGAACCGGTGCAGGGAACGCCACTGTTTGAAAAGATCGGCAGGCTGTTCGACTACTATGCCGACGAGCCGGTTGAGGTAAAGACCATCAAGAAGCCCGCCGATCGCATGCCCAAGGAAGTGTTCTACATTCCAGCGCTCGCGTTGCTTGCCCTGATCGCCATGTTGCAATTGCGCCGCCGGCGCGCAGGTGAAGCTGCTACCGCTGCTGCCTGATCCGGTCAGGCGGCAGTGTCGAGCGACCGGGCAGCCGGCCTGAGCGCTTTGGCGGATCGCCGTTGCTCGGCGATGTGTGTCCAGTTGGCAAAGAACCGCCGGGCGCTCCTTGCCCAGGACGCATGCGGCGCCTGCCAGGGGTTGTCGTCCGGGAAATAATTTTTCGGAATAGGTGCGGCCTGGTCGCACTGCTGGTCCCGCTCATATTCGCGCGCCAGCGTGTCGGCGTCATATTCCAGATGGTTGAACATATAAAGCGCCGATGAGGCTTCGTCCTCGACCAGCCCGACGCCGGTTTCGCGTGACGCGGCAGCGACATACAGATCGGGCACATTGAGCAGGTCGTCCCAGCGCACTTCGGTATGGCGCGACACCGGCGTTGCAAATTGCGCGCCCATGCCGGCAACGCATGGTGAGCCGTAACGGAAGACCTGTTGCGGGTAGACGCCTGAGGCCTTGGCCTTGAGGACGTGCTTGGGCACGCCGTGATAGTGATGGAGCGCGGCCTGCGCCGCCCAGCAGATGAACAGCCCGGGCGTGCCGGTTTGCTTGATGACATCAAACAGCGCGGTCAGCTCGTGCCAGTAATCAACTTCCTCGAACGCCATCATTTCAACCGGTGCGCCGGTCACGATCACCCCGTCGAATTGCAGGTGCCGGGCTGCGCCAAGATCCTTGTAGAAGCGCGCAAGGTGCCGGGCACAGGTATTCCGGCTGACCCGCGAGGCCGGGCACAGGAAGGTCAGATCGATCGGCAGGCTGCAGCCAGCCAGTTGCCGGGCAATCTGGGTTTCAGTCGTAATCTTGTCCGGCATCAGATTGACCAGGCCAACCCGCAGCACCGGCCGGGCCGCGGTCGCAAACAGCGGCCCCGAAGTCACGGGCAGACCCTCGCGTCGCAGTTTGTCGATGGCCGGCAGGCCGGTTGGTAAAGCAAGCGTCATGTCTGTTGCGCACGTTAGAGTCAAACTCAGTCGATCAGGGGAGCCGGCAAACCGGGGGTGTGGCAGCCAACTCCCCCTTAACTGATTCAGGCCGCTACTGCCGCCGAAGCATTCGGGTTCACCGCTGCATGAAGCGCCTGGTCGATGTCGGCGATGATGTCATCGATATGCTCGATGCCGACCGACAAACGCACATACCCGGGCGTCACGCCGGACGCCAGCTGTTCGGCGGCACTTAGCTGCTGGTGTGTCGAGGTTGCCGGATGAATGGCCAGTGACCGCGCATCGCCGATATTGGCGACATGGTAGATCATGTTGAGCGCATCGATGAAGCGCATGCCGGCGTCCTGGCCACCGGCGATCTCAAACCCGACCAGGCCGCCGAAGCCACCGGTCATATAGGCATCGGCCCGGCGCCGGGGTTCGCCATCCTGCTGACCGGGATGGATCACTTTGTCAGCGGCTGGATGACCGGACAGGAATTCTGCAACCGCGGCCGCATTGCGGCAATGCTCACGCATCCTGAGCGGCAAAGTCTCCAGGCCCTGAATGAACTGGAACGCATTGAACGGGCTCATCGCCGAACCAAGGTCGCGCATCACCGTCACCCGGCATTTGAGAATATAGGCAATCGGCCCGAGCGGTTTTGCCGCCTCGCTCCACACCGCGCCGTGATAGCTTGGATCCGGCTGGTTGAGCAACGGATGGCGCCTGGCATGCTTTTCCCAGTCGAAGCGGCCGGAATCGATGATCATGCCGCCGATCGACGTGCCGTGACCGCCGATATACTTGGTCGTTGAATAGACAACGATATGCGCACCATGATCGATCGGCCGGCAGATAATCGGTGCCGCCGTGTTGTCGACGATGAGGGGAATGCCGAGGTCATCACCGATGCCGGCGACTTCGCCTATCGGAAACACCTCCAGTTTCGGATTCGGCAAGGTCTCGGCGTAATACGCCCGTGTCTTGTCGTCCGTTGCCCGGCGGAAGTTTTCCGGATCGGCCGGGTCGACGAAGCGCACTTCGATGCCCATGGTCTCCAGCGTATTGGCGAACAGGTTCCAACTGCCGCCATACAGATCGGTCGAGCTGACGATATTGTCGCCGCTGCGGGCGATGTTCTGAATCGCCAGCGCCGAGGCTGCCTGGCCCGAACTGGTCGCCAATGCTGCAGCACCGTCCTCCAGTGCCGCCATGCGCTGTTCCAGAACATCCGTCGTCGGGTTCATGACGCGGGTGTAGATGTTGCCCAGTTCCTCCAGGGCAAAAAGCTTGCAGGCGGTTTCAGTGCTTTCGAACTGATAGGAGGTCGTCTGGTAGATCGGCACCGCCACCGCACCGGTCGCCGGATCGGCCCGGTAGGCGGCATGCAGCGCGACGGTCTCGGGATTGTTGCTTGACGTCATGTAAGTCTCTCCTGATGTAATGGTGCGGTGGTTAGGCAGCGTGTTGCTGCGGATGGCTGAACCGCCAGGTTGGCTCGTCTGCCTCGGCAGCCCTGATATGGCCCGAGACCAGCGGGTCGACGATATGCGGGTCGCTCAGCGGCAGCATGTGCCCGGCGCCCGGGATCATGTGCAGTCTGGCGCCCGGAATCGCCTCGGCCAGCATCTCGGTTGTCCGCTGGGCCGGCATCGGGCTGTCCAGGCCCAGCAACGCCATTGTCGGGCAGTTCAGCCGGGCGCACTCTTCCAGTAACCAGTCTTCACTGTTGGCAGCGGCAAAATTGTTGATCACCTGACCGATCTGGCTGACCAGATAAGCCCGCAGCCGCGGATGAGTGTCCAACCAGGCCCCGTCACCGTTCCAGAAGTCGATGAAATGCTGCATGCCGGCTGCCGGATTGCCCAGCGCTGCCGCGGCATTGACCACACCGCTCAGGGCCTCGATCGTGGCATGGAGCCGCTGGTCGGCGGCATGGCCATCCCTCAGAAGGTGAAAGACGGTCGGTTCGATCAGCGTCAGGCTGCGCACCCATTCGGGATGGCCCAGCGCGATCTTCAGTGCGACGGCGCCACCATACGAATGGCCGACAAGATGCACCGGCTCTTCCCAGGCCTCGATCATGCCGAAGATGAAGTCGGCCTCACTGGCAAGGGATCCGCTGTGCCCGCCAGGCCAGGCATCCGATCCGCCGTAGCCGGGAAGGTCAGGCGTGAAAACGCAATGCCGGTTTTCCAGATGCTCGCCAAGGCTCTTCCACTGGACGCCGCTGCTGGCGCTGGAGTGCAGCGCAACGACGGTGGAGCCCGTGCCCGTGGCGCCGAAGTTCAGGCGCGATCCATTGATATTAATTGCCGGCATAACGGCGTCTCCTGTCTGTTTGGTCAACGCACACGATCGATGTGATTTCGCTGCGGTGCAGTCCGATGTCTTTCAAGGTGTGGCCGTTCAGGCCGCGCAGGTCACGCATCGCGCGGTGCTCCTGACGGCGCTGGCGCAGCGCGCAAAGACGCCGGGCAATCATGCTGGTGACCGTTTTCCGTTCGGTGGCAGCTGGCCTGACGGCACGCGATAAGGCTGTGGCGGTCATGGGGAGAACTCCTTCGTCTCAAATGCGTTTCGATGAGCGAAGGTGTAGGGGCGCCGGGTTTCAGCAAGATGTCGCGGAATGCCTCAACGTGTTTCTTTTGTTTCAGATTGCCATAATCGGGATCGCTGTAGCGCCAGGGTGTGATCCGCTGGAAACAGGCCGCTATACGCTTACGTCAACGGAAATTGGCTGAAACAATTGAAACAATTGCCCTGCGTTCTGACAAGTTGCGGAAACAATGCCTCGATAGTGTATTTTCACCTCATGTGAACTTTGAATATCGAGAGCAGATCAATGAAACACGACAGTGCCATTGAAAGCCCGGGCGTCAATGCGGACATCACCGGCTTTGCAATTTTTGACGAGAATGACCGGTTGCTGGAAGCCAATGAAGCATTGCTCGACCTGGGCGAGGCCGAACTCGCCAAGCTGGTCGGCAAGACACCTCAAAGCGTCCTGAAAATCTTTCTCAATCGTTTGGTCGTTATCGACGGCGAACCGGCCAAGCGTTCCAGGGCGTTTTTGAAGTCATTCATCGAGCGCTGGTCGTCGTTTGGCAGTGCGCCGATCGAGGCCCAGACCAACAAGGGCAACTGGAAGCTGCTGACCAGCCACCCGCGTCCCGGCGGCGGCAAGGCGCTGATCTGCGTCAACATGACGAAATTCAAGCAGGCCCAGCTGACCCTGCACGAGAACGAGGAGATATTCCGCTGTATCACCGAAAGCCACCCGCTGCCCGTGTGGATGGCAGACGAGGAGACCGGCGAGATACTCTATGAGAGCATCGAGGCATCGAAGCTGCTCGGCCGCGACTGGGACGAACACACGCCGCAGTTCATTGCCGGCCATTATGTTGATCCCAAGGCTCGTGAAGAGGTCAGGGCCCTGCTTGATGAGCATGGCATCCTGAAGGACCATCTGGTGCGCTTCCAGAAGGCCGACGGGACAAAGTTCTGGATATCGGCCAACGTGCGCCGCGGCATGTTCCGCGGCCGCAAGGCGCTGATCTCCGGCATCGTCGATGTCACCGCGCGCAAGGAGCGCGAAGATCAACTCAGGCTGATGCTTGAAGCCCATCCCTTGCCCGTTTCGGTCAACGAGGTTGAAACCGGCCGGGTCATCGTCGAGAGTCCGGCCTCTGCCCAGCTGTTCGGCCGTGAATATGAATCCAAATCCGATGCCTTTACCGCCGATCACTACGTCAATCCTGAGGACCGCAAACAACTGCTGAAGCGTTTGCGCAAGGACCGCTTCGTTGACGGCTACGAAGCGATGTGGAGACGGACCGACGGTAGCCAGTTCTGGGCCCGGGTCAACTTGCGCCTGCTCGAGCTGGACGGGCGCGACGTCATCCTGTCAGGCGTGGTCGATGTTACCGAGCAGAAACAGCGCGAGGACGAACTCAGCCGCGCCCGCGAGTTGCTGGCCGATGCCATCGAGTCAATTTCTGAAGGGTTTGCGCTTTACGACGAAGATGCCCGTCTGGTGGTCTGCAACAGCACCTACATGGAAATGAACAAGGTCGCGGCGGATATCCTCAAGCCGGGCGTGCGCTGGGAACAGGTGCTGCGTGTGTCGGCGGTTCGCGGCGAATATCCTCAAGCGGTCGGCCGCGAAGAAGAATGGCTCGCCGAACGCCAACAAAACCGCGCTGAGTTCAGCAGTAACCACGAATTCCAGCATCAGGACGGACGCTGGTACTCGGTGTCGCTGCACGAAACACGGCTCGGCGGCTTCGTCGTCACCCGCACCGACATCACCGAGCGCATGCAAAACGAGGCTGCCCGGCGCGAGGGCGAAGAGATCGTTCGCCAGGTGGTTGATGCCTGTCCGGCAGCGCTCGAGATGCGCAGCGTTGCTTCGGGAGATTTTTTGTACCGCAGCCCGGCTGCCGTTGAACTTCTCGGCGCCCGAAATGATCTGGTTGCGACCTATGTCGATCCTCAGGATCAGCTCGATCTTCACAAGCAGCTGAGGACGGAGCGCGAGGTCTTCGACCGGCGCATGCAGTTGATCAACGCCGAAGGTAAACCGTTCTGGGCTTCGGTGTCGGCCCGCTATATCGAATTTCGCGGCGATCTGGTGATCGTCTCGACCATATCCGACCTGACCGAAAGGGTTGAAATCGAACAAGGCTTCAAACGCGCCAGTGAACTGTTGACCGATGCAATCGAGTCGCTTGCTGAAGGCTTTGCCCTGTTTGGCGCCGACAACAAGCTGATCATGTGCAATGCCCGGTACAAACAGATGAACCATCTGATTTCCGATCTGCTCAAGCCGGGACTGGAGTGGAACGAGTTCCTCGAAGCCGGCGCCTGGCGCGGGCAGTACAAAGATGCCATCGGACGCGAGGAAGACTGGATCAACGACCGCAAGAACCGGGTACAGCGCCATGATGAGGCCTATGAGTACCAGCAGGCAGATGGCCGGTGGTATTCCGGCCTGTCGAGCCCCACCCGTGAAGGCGGTTTCGTGCTGACACGGGTTGATGTGACCCGCCGCAAGGAGATGGAAGCAGCGCAACGCGAGGCCGATCACCTGGTTCAGCAGGTGCTCGAAGCCTGTCCCGTCATGATCATGATGAACGAGTTGGAGAACGGCGATGTCATTTATTCCAGCCCGGCAACCCGTTCGCTGTTTGGTGAGCCGGACTCGGTGCGCTCGTTCTACGCCGACATCAAGGATCGTGAGCGCTACCTTGAGCAAATGAAGGCAAACGGCTTTGTCGATGATTTTGTCTATCAGGCCAAGGGGCCGGACGGCAACTTGTTCTGGGCAGCGGTTTCAGGCCGCTTGATGGAATACCAGGGCCGCCAGGTCATTGTCTCGCATACCCAGGACCTCACCGATCGTCTGACCATTGAGGCCGAACTCGAACGCCAGCGCGACATCGTCCATCAAAGCGAAAAGCTGTCTGCCCTTGGCGAGCTTCTGGCCGGTGTCGCGCACGAGCTGAACAACCCCTTGTCGGTGGTTGTTGGCCAGGCAATGCTGCTCAAGGAAACGGCCAATGACAATGACGTCGTTGTACGGGCCGACAAGATCGGCAGTGCCGCCGACAGATGCGCCCGGATCGTAAAGACATTTCTGGCAATGGCCCGCCAGCAGCCCCACCGCACCGAGAACATCAACATCAATGATGTGTTTGAATCGGCGCTTGAAGTTGCCGGCTACGCGGCCCGGGCATCGGACATCGATGTGTCACTGAGACTGGCCAGCAACCTTCCAGCCATATGGGGCGATCCTGACCAGCTCGGCCAGGTATTTTCCAATTTGCTGATCAATGCCCAACAGGCGCTCAGCGATTCCGATGGCCGCCGCAAGATAAAGATCGTGACCCGTTATGACCGCAAACAAAACAGCGTCATCGTCAAGGTTGCCGACACCGGGCCTGGCATCCCGGAAAACATAAGATCACGTATCTTCGAGCCGTTCTTCACCACCAAGGAAATTGGTACCGGCACTGGAATTGGCCTGGCTTTCTGTCACCGCATCATCGAAACCCATGGTGGCGCGATACGCGTTGAATCGCGGCCAGGCCAGGGGACGTCATTCTTTATCAGGCTGCCGGCGTCCAGCACACCCGATACCTGTGCGCCAGCCGGTGTGCACGAGCAGACAGGCAAAGGACGTCTGAGCATCCTGGTTATTGATGACGAGCCCGATGTTGCCGAGCTGGTGTCGGAAGTTCTGAACAATGACGGCCACGCCGTTACCTGTGCGAACAACGGCACCGAGGCTCTGCAGCTCATCAGCAAACAGCCTTTCGACTTCATATTGAGCGATCTCAACATGCCGGGGCTGGATGGTGCGAGCCTGTTTGACCGACTGGCGGTCCATCATCCCGAGCTGCTGGACCGCATGGCGTTTGTGACCGGCGATACGATGAGCCCGAAAGCCAGATCATTCCTTGACGGTGCTGGCCGGCCATATCTTGAAAAGCCGATCCGTCCAGCCGAACTGCGCCAGCTTGTTGCGCAGCTGATGGTTGTTGACTAGGCTTACCTGACGATCCGGTAATAAGGGGCGTTCGCGGCTGCGGCGACGAACGTGTGACTGTACCCACGCCCTAGCGAACGGCCAATCGGGGATACAGCGCTATGGACGAAAGCGCACATATTGTTATCTGCGACGATGAACCGGATATTCGCGACACGCTCAGCGAATATCTGACGCGCCGCGGGTTTGACGTGTCCTGCGCCGCTGACGGTGTGGAGTTGCGCCAACTGGTCGATCAGGCGCCGGTCGATGTGGTCATCCTCGACATCAACATGCCGGGTGAAGATGGCCTGTCCCTGGCCCGGTTTCTGCGTGAGCGCGGCGATATCGCCATCATCATGCTGACCGCGTCGGGCGATGTTGTCGATCGCATCATCGGGCTTGAAATGGGCGCCGATGATTATCTCGCCAAGCCGGTGGATTTGCGCGAGCTTCAGGCCCGGATCAAGGCGGTTCTGCGCCGCGGTGCGGCGCCGGCGTCTTCGCGCTCTTCAGCCGCCAGGCCGGCAGACGCACAAGCGGTCAAATTCGGCAAATGCACACTCGATCTGGCCGCCTACAAACTGTTCGATGCCGAGGGCAGCGAAATTGCCATCACGGCGATGGAGTTTTCTCTGCTCAAGGTCTTTGCCGACAATGCCGGGCGTGTGCTGAACCGCGATCAGCTGCTCGAGCAGGCCCATGACCGCAACTGGGATCCTTTCGATCGCAGCATCGACATCCGGATCTCGCGGCTGCGCCGCAAGATCGAAGTGGACCCGTCCAAGCCCGAGGTCATCAAGACCGTGCGCGGTATCGGCTATCGCTTTACGCCCTCGAGCGATTAAAAAACCCCAAATTTCCGCCGATTTTTGTGCTGAATGAACAGTTAATGAATAGTTAATGAACGTCTCGTTCGACGTCGGTTCACGCGCTGGAGCTCACAATTGCGTCATCTATGTGTGAACAGCACCGACCCGTACCCGAAAGGATCGAACGATGAACAAGACGGTCTCAACTCTCGCCCTAACTCTTTTTGCCGGCATGTCGATGACGGCCGCGCTGCCTGCCGCAGACGCCGAAGCCGGCCACAAGAGGACCCATTGCGTGCAAGACGGGTCAACGACCAACGCAACCAACTGCCCGGACAACGTCCGCAGAAAACTCCAGTCCACTCCAGAACTCCGCAGGTTCAATTTCAGGCCCGACCCTGAATTCGGTCAGGAAAAAGTCGGTGGTGGCGCCGGTGGTGACGGCGGCGGCGGTGGCAACCGATCCGACATCCGTTTGAAGCGCGATATTGCCGTTATCGGCAAATTGCCCAACGGCCTCAAGCTGTACAAGTTCAAATACCTATGGAGCAATGTTGAATGGGTTGGCGTCATGGCCCAGGACGTCCTGAAAGTTGCCCCCGAAGCGGTCATCACCGGCAAGGACGGTTTCTACCGTGTCCGCTATGACCTGCTTGGCACCGCAATGAAGACCTTCGATCAATGGCAGGCCGAATTGGCCCGTATCGAAGACCTGCCGCTGGCTGCCTGATCTCTCACAGGGCAACGACCCCAGACGGCACGTAAGGCCGGGCTAACAATAGCCCGGCCTCATCGCGTTCGTGAAAGCAAACCGCTTTAAGGTCTGCCTTCAGATCAGACTACGCGCGCAGGGCCTTGCAGAAGTAGTATCGGCGGACGCCGCCGCCGATGGTTTTGTTGGTAACGGTGTCCGAGGCCTCTTCCGTCAGCAACTGGTAGCCGGCCGCCCGGTATAGCGACAACGCCGCCGGCTGCAGCTCGGAAGTGCTCAGGTGCAGGGCCGCGATGCCGTTTGAGCGGCAATGGTCTTCGGCGTGTTGCAGCATCCGGCCTGCAATGCCCTTTCTGCGAATCCCCGGATCGACATACATCCGGCGAAGTTCCATCTCGCCGGCGCCTGCTGCCTCAAGCCCAAACATGCCAACCAGCCGGTTTGCGCTGGTTGCAACCCAGAAAAAACCATCATGGTCACGGTAGTAGTCGCCGACCCGGCCGATTTCCTCGGCAATGGAACTGGCGATGTAGCTTTCAAAGCTGTCTTTGAGTTCGGGTGGTGCCAGCAGCCGGTTGACCGCCTTGAACAGGTCCTGGACCGCCTTGGCATCGCTTTCCCGATAGCGCCGGATCTCGATCAGGTCTGCCATGCAGAATTGCTCCAGATCAAGCCTTGTCGCGGTACCCGTTGGTGATCGGATAACGCCGGTCTCGGCCGAAGTTCTTGCGGGTGGTCTTGACGCCTGGCGCCGACTGGCGGCGCTTGTACTCGGCGATATAGAGCAGGTGCTGGATGCGCTCCACGGTTGCCGCGTCGTGGCCCGATGCCACCAGGTCGCCGACCGAACGCTCATCCTCGACCAGTCCGTTCAATATGTCATCGAGCACATCGTAGGGCGGTAGGCTGTCTTCATCCTTTTGACCCTCGCGCAGCTCGGCGGTTGGCGCCTTGGTGATGATGTTCTCCGGGATCACCCGTCCGGCCGGACCCAGCACACCATCGGGCTTTGACTGGTTACGAAACCGGGCAAGGGCATAAACTTGGGTCTTGTAGATGTCCTTGATCGGATTGAAACCGCCGTTCATGTCGCCGTAAAGCGTTGCATAGCCGACCGACATTTCCGACTTGTTGCCGGTCGTCAAAAGCATCGAGCCCATCTTGTTGGAGATTGCCATCAAGATCGTGCCACGGGCGCGCGACTGGATGTTTTCTTCCGTCACATCGGCATCGCGGCCAGCGAACATGTCGGCCAGCGCGCCGTTGAAACCTTCCACCGGATTTTCGATCGACACGCTGTCATAACGCGCGCCGAGTGCCTTGGCACAGGCATCGGCATCGGCAAGGCTGTCATCGGATGTGTATTTGTAGGGCAGCATCACGCAGTGCACCCGCTCAGGTCCCAGCGCGTCGACGGCGAGGGCTGCGACCACCGCTGAATCAATCCCGCCCGACATGCCAAGCACGACATCGTTGAACCGGTTCTTTTCGACATAGTCCTTGAGGCCGAGCACACAGGCCAGCCAGATCGCCTCATGGTCATCGACCGCCGGATGTGGGGCAACCGGTTCACAGCGCCAGTTGCCATTGTCGCGCTGCCAGTCGGTGACCAATACCTGCTCGCGGAAGCCGGCCATCTGGAAGGCCAGCGTGCGGTCGGCATTGAGGCCGAATGAACCGCCGTCAAAGACCAACTCGTCCTGGCCGCCGACCTGGTTCAGATAGACCAGCGGCAAATCGGTTTCAGTGACCCGCGCCACGGCCAGATTGAGCCGGACGTCCTGCTTGTCGTCCTCGAATGGCGACCCGTTCGGCACCAGCAGGAGTTCAGCGCCGGTCTCGGCCAGGCATTCACAGACATCTTCCGTCCAGATATCTTCGCAGATCGGCACCCCGATCCTGACACCGTTGAAATTGATCGGTCCGGGCAGGGGTCCGACATCGAACACCCTTTGTTCATCGAACACGCCATAGTTTGGCAGATCGTGCTTGTAGCGCACGGTGCCAATCTTGCCGTCCTCGACAAGGGCAACCGCATTGTACAGCCCGTCGCTATCGGCCCACGGCAAAGTCATCAGCATGGCCGGCCCGCCATCGGTGTCCTTTGCCAGTTCCTCCAGCGCCTCGCGGCAATCTTCAACGAAGGCCGGCTTCAGCACCAGATCTTCCGGCGGATAACCGGAAATGAACAATTCTGTAAAGACCACCAGATCGGCATCCTGATCTCGCGCCTCACCATGTGCCGCACGGGCCTTGGCAACATTGGCGGACAAGGCTCCGACGGTTGGATTGAGCTGGGCAAATGCAATGCGCAAACGGTCTGTCATGGCGACCTCTTAGCGCGGACCCGCGCAGGCGGCAACGGCTGTTTGCGATTGGATGAGCGGCAATATGATCTGATCACCAGCCTGTCCCACTGGATGGAAAACTGTGAATTTCGTCGCGTAGGGGTTTGAGCTCATCCAATCTGTGGTTTATGGTATACCAGATACAAGGGATAAGCCGCATCAGATGGCTCGGAAACTGACATTAACACCGGTGGGCGTGAATTTCAGCCTCAAGGAGCACATTTACGGCGTGCTCAAGGACGCCGTGACCAGCGTCAATATCTACGACGAAAACGCCGAGTTGCGGCTCGACGAACGCCAGATGTCGGAACAGCTCGGCATCTCGCGCACACCGCTGCGCGAAGCGCTCGCCCGGCTGCGCCAGGAAGGCTTTATAGAAGTTGTCCCGCGCAAGGGCGTCTACATAAAGCGCAAGTCGCTTGAAGAAATCCTCGAAATGATCACGGTTTGGGCTGCCCTGGAGAGCATGGCCGCCCGGCTGGCGTCGGTACGCGCCAGTGATGAAGACATTGCCAGCCTGCGCAAGATGGTAGTGAGCTTCGATGACAACGAAGCCCGCGCACACCTCGATGAATACTCAGAAGCCAATATCGAGTTTCACCAGCGCATTCTGGAGCTGTCACAATGCACCATGCTGAAGGATATCGCCGACGGGTTGTTTCTCCATATGCGCGCAATCCGCGCCCGCGCCATGGTCGAAGGCGATCGCGTATCGCGCTCGATTGTCGATCATATGCATATCATTGAAGCCATCGAAGCTCGCGATGCCGGTCTTGCCGGTGAACTCGTGCGCGATCACACCATGCGGCTGCACGATCACGTGCGCAAGACATGGCACGAATACGCCAAGGCCCGGGCCGCAACGGCCGGCTGACGAAAACCTCTCAAGGAGCAATCTTGGATGTCCACAGCAACCGACACAGCATCAGACACACTCGCCAGGAAAACCAAGGATGGCAGTGTCATCTCTGGCGGTCATCTGGTCGCCAAGGCCCTGAAGAACGAGGGCGTCGACACGATCTTCACCCTGTGTGGCGGCCACATCATCGACATTTACGATGGCTGTCTTGATGAAGGCATCCGCATCGTCGATGTCCGCCATGAGCAGACCGCAGCCCATGCCGCCGACGGCTACGCCCGCCAGACCGGCAAGCTCGGCTGCGTCGTGACGACCGCCGGCCCGGGGTGCACCAATGCGGTCACCGGCGTTGCCACCGCCTTCCGGTCGGAAAGCCCGATCCTTCACATCGGCGGCCAGAGTTCGCTGACCCAGCACAAGATGGGCTCGCTGCAGGATTTGCCGCACGTCGACATGATGACGCCGATCACCAAGTTCGCATCGGGCGTGTTCTCGACCGCCCGCGTTGCCGACATGGTCTCGATGGCCGCCCGCGAGTGCTTCAATGGCGCCTATGGCCCGTCCTACCTTGAGATCCCGCGTGACATTCTCGATGCCGAAATCCCGATCGAGCAGGCTGTGATCCCCGAGCCCGGTCATTACCGTTCGTCGGTCAGATCGATCGGCGATCCTGCCGACATCGAAAAGCTCGCCGACATTCTGGTCAATGCCGAGCGCCCGGCCGTCCTGTTCGGTCAGCAGGTTGCCGTGTCCGGTGGCCTCGATGCCGCCACCAGCCTGATCCGGGCGCTGGACATTCCAGCCTATGCCAACGGTGCCGCGCGCGGCATGCTGCCCCAGAGCGATCCGCATCTGTTCGACCGCACCCGCGGCGATGCCTTCAAGAACGCCGATGTCATCCTCATCGTCGGCACCCCGTTCGACTTCCGAATGGGCTACGGCAAGCGCATCACCGCGCCTACCCTGGTGCAGATCGACCAGAGCTATACGACCGTTGGCAAGAACCGCGACATCTCGCTGGGCCTTGCCGGTGATCCGGGCGCGATCCTGGCGGCTGTCGAACAGGCCGCATCGGGCCGCATCGACAAGGGCAAGCGCGCCAAGCGCGTTGAATGGATGGCCGAGCTCAACAAGATCGAGGCAACCAAGCTTGAAAAGCTGATGCCGATGTTCACCACCGACCAGAGCCCGATCCACCCGTACCGGCTGGCCTACGAAATCAATGAGTTCCTTGGCGAGGATACGATTTATATCGGCGATGGCGGCGACATTGTAACGATCTCCGCCCAGGCGGTGCGCCCGCGCAACCAGGGTCAGTGGATGGACCCGGGCGCATTGGGCTCGCTTGGTGTCGGCACCGGCTTTGCCATGGCGGCAAAGCTTGCCCACCCGGACAAGGAGGTCATGTGCCTTTATGGCGATGGCTCGTTCGGCATGACATCGTTCGATATGGAAACCGCCCAGCGCTTTGGCGCGCCGTTCCTGGCCGTCGTCGGCAACAATTCGGCGATGAACCAGATCCGCTATGGCCAGATCGCCAAATACGGTGCCCAGCGCGGCAATGTCGGCAACAAGCTCGGCGATATCCCGTTCTCGAAGTTCGGCCAGATGATTGGCGGCTACGGTGAAGAAGTGCACGAGGCTGCCGACATTCAACCGGCATTGCAGCGCGCCCGCGAGGCCATCGCCAAGACCGGCAAATGCGCTGTCGTGAACGTATGGGTTGATCCTGATGAATACGCACCGGGCACCAAAGCTCAGACCATGTACAAATAGACCTGTCAGTGAGAAAGACGAAGAAATGAAAGCGTTAGAAGGCGTCAAGATTCTCGATTTCACCCACGTGCAGTCGGGCCCGACCTGTACCCAGCTTCTGGCCTGGTTCGGCGCCGATTGCATCAAAGTGGAGCGCCCGGGCGTTGGCGATGCAACCCGCGGCCAGCTGCGCGACGTGCCCGATGCCGACAGTCTTTACTTCACCATGCTCAACCACAACAAGCGCTCGATCACGCTCAACACCAAGAACGAGACCGGCAAGGAGGTGCTCGCGCGTCTGGTCAAGGAATGCGATGTGCTGGTTGAGAATTTCGCCCCCGGCGCGCTCGATCGCATGGGCTTCAGCTGGGAGCGCATCCAGGAGCTCAACCCGCGCATGATCATGGCCTCGATCAAGGGCTTTGGTCCCGGCCCCTACGAGGACTGCAAGGTCTATGAGAACGTTGCTCAGTGCACCGGCGGCTCGGCCTCGACAACCGGTTTCCTTGACGGTCCGCCGACCGTCACCGGCGCCCAGATCGGCGACAGCGGCACCGGTCTGCATCTGGCCCTCGGCATCGTCACCGCTCTTTTCCAGCGCGAAAAGACCGGCCGCGGCCAGAAGGTCTCAGCCGCCATGCAGGACGGCGTTCTCAACCTGTGCCGGGTCAAACTGCGCGACCAGCAGCGCATCGAAAAGGGCCCGCTTACGGAATACAGCCAGTACGGCCGTGGCATTCCATTCGGCGATGCAACGCCTCGCGCCGGCAACGATTCAGGCGGCGGCCAGCCGGGCTGGATCGTCAAGTGCAAGGGATGGGAGACCGATCCGAATGCGTACGTCTATTTCATTACCCAGGCGCCGGTGTGGAAGAACATCTGCGATCTGATCGGCAAGCCCGAGTGGAAGGAAGATCCTGACTATGCAACACCGCCGGCCCGCCTCGACAAGCTCGGCGCGATCTTCGACACCATCGAGGAATGGACCAAGACCAAGGACAAGTTCGAGGTCATGGATCTGTGCAATCCGCTCAATATTCCGTGCGGCCCGATCCTGTCGATGAAGGAGCTGGCCGAAGAACCTTCGCTGCGCGAGACCGGCACGATCGTTGAGGTCGACCATCC
>JABDJG010000343.1 GCA_013002595.1 Hyphomicrobiales bacterium
GCATAACTGCGGATTGCATCAATGGTGTCGCTGCCGGCGGCTATATAACCGCCCATAACGCCATATGCCTTTGCCAGTGTTCCTTCAATGATATCAACCTGATCGAGCAATCCGTCACGATCGGCAATACCGCCGCCGCGGGTACCGTACATACCGACCGCATGGACCTCATCGAGATAGGTCAGGGCATTGTATTTTTTGGCCAGCGCGCAGATTTCGGCAATTGGCGCGATATCGCCATCCATCGAATAGACCGATTCGAAGGCAATCACCTTGGGCTGCTCGTGAACCAGGGTTGCCAGTTTTTCTTCCAGGTCAGCCAGGTCGTTGTGGCGCCATACGGCTTTGTTGCACCGGCCATGGCGGATGCCTTCGATCATCGAGGCATGGTTCAATTCGTCCGACAGAATGGTGCAGCCGGGCAACAGACGGCCAAGTGTTGCCAGTGTTGCCTGATTGGCCATGTAACCGGAGTTGAACAACAGCGCGCGGTCTTTGCCATGCAGATCGGCAAGTTCCGTTTCCAATTCGACGTGATAAATGCTGGTGCCGGAGATGTTGCGAGTGCCGCCGGCGCCGGCGCCGGTCATGTCCAGTGCCTCGTGCATCGCGGCAAGCACGCCGGGATGCTGGCCCATGCCGAGATAGTCGTTGGAGCACCAAACCGTAACGTTGCGTTCAGCGCCGTCGCTGAACAGGCGGGCCTTGGGAAATTGACCGCGAATGCGCCGCAATTCGGCAAATTCCCGGTAACGCCCCTCGTTGTGGAGCGCTGTCAAAGCATCCTTGAATACGTCGCTGTAAGTTGTCATGGCCTGAACAAACTAGATCACACATCGCACCGCGCTTTGATTTAGATCAGAGCGCGCTTTCAGACTATATTCGTTCGCCAAGATACAGGTGTCAAATCTGGTCGCATGCGCGTGATCGCCGCAGCGGCCAGAAAAACAAGATCAGCTGGCCTGTTCGCCCGGCAGTTCGCCAGGTTGACCAACGATGAAGCCGGTGCCGTCAAGCTTGTAAATGTCCTCGCGGAAATGGACCTGACCATCATCGGACGCCCAGCCGGTCAGATAGGCAAACCGGATTTGAGGACCCTGGGCAACCTTCGCGTCAATCCGCTCGCCACTGTTCACGACCGCTTCGATGCCGCCACGATCCCAACCGTCCTGACCATTGAGTATCCAATTGGTCAGGATATGAACCTTGTCGACCCGCACACAGCCCGATGAGAAATACCTGGCTGCCTCGGTAAACAGCTGCTTTGTCGGCGTGTCATGCATGTAAACGGCATGCTTGTTGGGAAAATTGATCTTGACCGAGGCCATGGCATTGCCCTGTCCCGGTTCCTGACGGAAGTGATAGCGATCAGGGCTGACACTGTTCCAATCGACAGTCGTTGGATCGACTTCCGGACCCTTGTAACCGTCGTAAATGCGGATATCCATCTGCTTGAGAACCGCAAGGCTCTTGCGCACCTTGGGGATGATGTCCTTTTCCACAATGCTGACCGGTGCATTCCAGTATGGATTGAAATTGAGTTCGGAGACCTGGCTCATCAATACCGGTGTGGGACGGTCGACCTTGCCGACCACAACATTGTGGCGGGACCGGACCTGGCCCATCTCTATCGCATCCAGCTGAGCCGCCGGAATGTTGACGACGATGTAGCGATTGCCCAGATTTTCGGCATAGGCCCTGATGCGCGGCAGATTGGCTCTGAGTGTATCAAGCCGGTCCGCGGCCGAAATGGCCAGCGCATTGCGCGTGTGCACATCTACGCGGCCATGCGCGCGGAGACCGTGATTCGTCTGGAACCGGCGCACTGCAGCTTCAACGTTGATATCATACACCTCGCCGGTAGCGACACTATCGGGTAGATAGCCCTCGGCATACAATCTGCTGCGCAACAAAGATACAATCTTGCCTTTGGAGCCGACGACGAGTGTTTTCGCAGCCGGTATACGTGGCCAGCCGCCGCGAGCTACAATTGCCTCATAACGTGCGATTGCAGCTTCCATGCGCAATTCACTGGTATGGGCCAGCATCGGGCGCACACGGAAGTCCTCGACAACGCGGGATTCCGTCGGTGCCTGCGGTTTGACGTTGTAGTTGCGGCTCACATTCGGCTTGTAGTCATCGCGCGCGCTCTCGGCATGCACCAGCATCGAACCCATCGTCATGAAAGGTACCGAGGCCAGTCCGGTCAATACGCGGCGGCGATTCAACTTCATAATTTGTTGGTTCTTGGATTGCATCTTGATTTCCACTGCCCCGGTTCCCGCAATTTGCGTCGCTTAGCCTGTCATATAGCAGAGCCTTGTAGGGAACTGCCAGCTAATTCCGGCAAATTTTAGATCTACAGGGGGTCGCGGCCCGATCAATTAAACGTGCAATAAAGAAAACCCCGCCGAACCGGAAGGTTCAACGGGGTCAAGTCACTCATAGTCTATCGGTTTTTAGAGACGATAGAGAATCTGATCGGTCCAGAACCGCTCGAGGCGGGCCAGGGCCTTGTTCAGCCGATCGAATTCGTCCGCATCAAGGCCGACGACATCGTGAATGGCCTGGAGCTGACGGTTATAAAGAGCGTCGACTTTTTCGCGAACATCCAGACCTTTGTCGGTGAGACTGACACGGACAGAACGGCGGTCCGATGCGGAACGCTCGTGGCTGACGTAGCCGGCTTCAACCAGTTTTTTAAGATTGTAGGAAACATTCGAGCCCTGGTAGTGGCCACGAGTCTTCAATTCACCGGCGGTCAGCTCATGATCGCCAATGTTGAAGATCAGCAATGCCTGCACAGAGTTGACTTCCGGCTCGCCATTGCGCTCGAATTCGTCCTTGATGACATCCAGAAGCCGGCGATGCAGACGCTCAATAAGCGTCAAGGCTTCAAGATAACGATGTTTGATATCACGTGATTCTTCTGGTTCCTGTGCAATTTCCTGCACAGCACCCGATGTGTTCGATTGCATAATTCCACCTGCCCTTGATTGTGTGCGAGGCCGGTTGGTTCCAACCTCTTAAATTCAAGGGCAACCTAAACAATGCACGTTAAAATCGTCTCAAACAGCTATGTAAATTTGTAGTTAAATTGGCCAAATGCGTTCATATTTACACAAGATAGGACTTAAACTTAGCGCGTGGTTAATCGCCGCTTTGGCCGCGTAAATAGCGGATAATCCCCGAAAAATCCACGTTCCCCGCGCCAGTATCGGCAAATAGTCCGTAGATTGACGCCGCTTGCGCACCAAGCGGTGTGGTTGCACCGGCGCTGTTTGCGGCCTCTTGGGCAAGGCGCAAATCCTTTAACATCATGTCGGTGCTGAAGCCGGGCTGATAGTCCTTGTTGGCTGGAGACGTCGGCACCGGCCCGGGGACCGGGCAGTATGTCGTTAATGACCAGCACTGGCCCGATGCCGTCGACGAGATGTCAAAGAGCTTTTGATGATCAAGGCCGAGTTTTTCCGCCAGTACGAACGCCTCGCTGACGCCGATCATGGAAATGCCGAGGATCATGTTGTTGCAGATCTTTGCCGCCTGGCCATTTCCCGCGGCACCGGCATGGATGATGTTCTTTCCCATGTTGTCGAGAATCGGCTGGGCCCGGGCAAACCCATCGTCGCTGCCGCCCACCATGAAGGTCAGGGTCCCGGCCTGGGCGCCGACCACACCTCCAGAGACCGGTGCATCGAGCATCGCAAGACCGGCTTTGCCGGCAGCAGCGGCTACCGCCCGCGCCGTTTCCACGTCAATGGTCGAGCAATCGATCAGCAAAGCGCCGTCAGCGGCAGTCGCAATCAGGCCATCAGCGCCGGTATAGACATCTCTTACGTGCTGGCCGGCGGGCAGCATCGTGATGATCACCTCGGCACCGGCTGCAGCTTGGGATGCAGAAGCTGCGCCCTTGCCGCCCGATGTAACGAACTCGTCCAGGTTGCTGGAAACAATATCAAAACCGGCGACATCATGCCCGGCCTTGACCAGATTAACCGCCATTGGTCCGCCCATGTTGCCCAGCCCGACAAATCCAACCCTGGCCATGATGATCTCCCTGAAGTTTTGCGTTTTATCGAATAGTCATGAAACGAGTTGAAAAGTTTCGCAAGCCCCCGCATCGCGGCAATTTTTGAATTGACTGCGCAGCGGAAATAAAAATACCCGGCGCCAGGGAGGCGGCACCGGGTATTGTTGTTTCCATAAATTGTCCGGCAGGACTGGAAACCAGACTCAATTAGCGTTTGATGGTGCGGTAGCTGATCCGCACGAGCTTGGCCGAGTTGGCATTACAGCGGCGCATCCTTTTGGCTTTTGCTATGGCGCGCGACTTGGCACGCGACAGAGCGTCGGGGCCCTGGGCCGACAGGACGGCGTTGTGCAGGCGGACGATACGTTTCCAGAAATCGACGGCTTGGGCATGTGACAGGTGCCGGCAACGGCGCTCGACATAATATGCCGCGGCCAACCGGCTGTAGCTCGCAGTGCTTGCACTGACGCGGCGCGGCGGCGCGCTGGTGTTCTTGGCAGCTGTATGTGTGTTGGCGGTCACGTGCGGCTGGGACTCGTTCGAAGCTGCGATGGCCCGGCGCGCAGCATCCATGGTTGCCCGCACCGTGATTTCGCTCTCGCGGCCACATGCCGTTGCCTTGCCGGCGGCGGCCCCTTTGGTGACCGCGTTTCCAGCGCGCTTGGCACTGGTCTGGCCGGCGACGGCGACTTCGGCTCTGGCCACATAGTCGCGCAATTCCTGATGCTCGACGCTGGTCAGATGGCGACACTTTGCATCAATCGCCTCGCTTCGGGCGAGCAACTCGACCGCTTCACTTGGCCTGAGGTCTTGAACGGCTGCACTCATCGTGCCGATGCCAACCACCCAGGCGCCGGCCAGAAGCGGCAATGAAATGACGATTTTGGATACTGTACGCATGGTGAGACCCTGTACGCTCGCAACTCAACTAACTGGTCAACCGGATGGGTCGACTAACGTGCCGGCACGGTATGCGCGCGGGCGTTAACGGCTCCTTCCCCCGATGGAACATCTTGAAGGATTGGTTAACAATTTCAGTCTGATTTGACCTAAACTGGCAACTCTTCGTCAAGGCTGTCAAAGTAGCTCGCAACGACGTCCTCTGAAACCTCATCAAGCGTGGCCGGCTGCCACCTTGGCGTTAGATCCTTGTCGATCACGACGGCGCGAATACCTTCGAAAAAGTCATGGCCGGCAAAGATGCGATTGACGATCCTGAATTCGATCTGCATGCAGGCCTCAAAGTCGACCTCAGCGCCGCGCGTGAGCTGTTCATGGGTAATCTTCTGGCTGGTCGGCGACTTGGAGGCCATAATGGCGAGCGTCTTGAGTGCCCAGTCACTGCCATCGGCTTTGAGGCTTGCCGTAATCTCCTCAACGCCGCTGACGGCAAAGTGCCGGTCGATCTCACTGGCGTGTTCGGCCAACGGCGGGTCACCGGGGCTCCGGGCGAACTGTGACAGGCACACATCTACATCATCGGCAATTGCCAGCTGATCGATCAGGGCCAAACAGTCCCCAGACGGCACGAAATGCGTTGCAACGCCAGCAAAGACGGCATCGGCTGCTTTGAGACGATGGCCGGTCAGGCCCAGGAACATGCCAAGTCTGCCAGGACAACGCGGCAGAAAATAGGTGCCACCGACATCGGGGAACAGGCCAATTCCGGTTTCCGGCATGGCAAAGGTCAACCGTTCGGTGGCAATCCGGTGGCTACCATGAACCGAAATTCCGACGCCGCCGCCCATCGTGATGCCGTCCACGATGGCGATATAGGGCTTTGGATAGCGTTTGATGAAGATGTTGAGCAGATATTCGGTGCGGTAAAAGTCGATGAACGCGGGGTCCTTCGCCAGGCCCCAGTCATAAAGTTGGCGAATGTCGCCGCCGGCGCAAAAGGCCTTGTCACCCGCCGCGTTGATGACGACATGACGGACGCGATCATCGTCTCGCCAGGCAAGCAACTGAGCGTGGATATCGCGGGCCATGCCGGCGGTCAGTGCATTAAGGGCGTGTGGGCGGTTAAGCGTGATCAGGCCGGCATGGCCGCGAACCTCAAACAAGACCTCAGACTGACTCATCCCAGTCTTGCCTTCAAAAGATCGCGGGCAACGACCATCTGCATGATCTCATTGGTGCCCTCGAGGATCTGGTGGACCCTGAGGTCGCGCAGGTGACGCTCGAAGGGGTAATCGGCCAGATATCCATAACCACCGTGCAATTGCAGCGCCTGGTTGACGACATCGAAGCCAACATCGGTAACCTTGCGCTTGGCCATGGCGGCAAAACGGGTTGCATCGGGTGTCTTGGCCTCGACCTTGAGAGCCGCCTTGTAGAGCAGCAGGCGGGCGGCCTCCAGCTCGGTTGCCATATCGGCAATGCGGAACTGAAGCGCCTGGAAATCGGCCAGCCGACGGCCGAACTGCTTGCGCTCGCCAAGATAATCGATCGCCATATCGAGACAGCCCTGGGCCGAGCCGAGCGAGCAGGCGGCAATATTGAGCCGTCCGCCATCGAGCCCGGCCATGGCGATCTTGAAGCCATTGCCTTCACCGCCGATCAAATTGCCGGCCGGCACTTTGCAATCTTCAAAGATCACCATCGCGGTCGGCTGTGAATGCCAGCCGAGTTTTTTCTCCTGGGCACCGAATGAAAGCCCCTTGGCGTCCTTGGGCACGGCAATGCAGGAAACCCCGTCAGGCCCCTCGCCACCGGTTCTGACCATCGAGACATAAAGATCGTTGCTGCCGCCACCGGAAATGAACGCCTTGGTACCGTTCAAGACGTAATCGCCGCCATCCAGGACAGCGGTGGTTCTGAGCGCGGCGGCATCGGAGCCTGACGATGGTTCGGTCAGGCAATAGCTGGCAATTGATTGCATCGAGCACAGATCGGGAATGAACCGGGCGCGTTGGCCGTCGTCGCCGTAGCTGTCGACCATCCAGGTTGCCATGTTGTGAATGGAGATGAAGGCTGCCGTCGACGGACAGGCCTTGGACAGCTGTTCGAAGATCAGGACCGCATCGAGGCGGCTGAGTTCACTGCCGCCATGTTCGCCTTGCGCATAAAGGCCGCCGAAGCCGAGCCCGGCTGCTTTTTTAACGACATCGCGCGGGAAGATGTTTTCGGCATCCCATTTGGCCGCATGCGGCGCCATTTCCTTGGCTGCAAAATCGGCTGCAAGGTGCTGGATCGCACGTTGTTCCTCGCCGAGCTCAAAATCCATCTCGGAAACTGTCCTTTAATTGCCATAGTTTATTCGTTTAGATCAGGATCGATTTTGATAATGCAATCAAAATCGATAAACCTGATCGACTTCAATATGTTAGAGGACGATTCACGATATTGGTTCGATCAATATCGATCGCGCTCTAAAGCGGAATGAGAACAACTTTGGGCGGTTGTGTGCCCGAGTTCCGCTACAGCATACTAAGGCCGATCCAACTGGATAACTACTGGCGCTGCATGAGTACCGTCAAGTTGTGCGATCACAAGAATGACAAAAGGCGCATTGCGCCTATCGGGACGATGGCACGCGCGCTGATACTTGTGTGCACAATTGTGCTGGTCTGGCCGTCTTATGTATCAGCAGAAAACGTGCCACGGCCAAGAACGCCGCCCAAATCCGTCTTGCCGCCTGTCAACCCGAGCGTCGGCAAATTTCCGTTGCCGCGACCACGGCCACGTCACATCCTGTCCAAGACGTCGCAAACGCCGGGCAAACCGGCCAAGGACCCTCTGGCGGCCAACCGGCGCGGGCGGCTTGATGTCAAACTGGATGACCTTGGCCGTGAACGCGACCCCGACAAGGCGAGCGAACTGGCGCCGACCACCAAGACAAAGTGGAGCAAAGAGCAGGTGGCCGCGGCACGAAAGCGTTGTGATCTGGTGCTGGCGGCGACCAACCTGGACGCCAAACCGATCAAACCGATTGGCGGACCTGGAGGTTGCGGCATTGCAGCACCCGTTCGAATATCGTCCTTCGGCGCCGTTACCGTGAAGCCGGCCGCAAAGCTCAACTGCACGATGGCAGCGGCATTGTACAAATGGATTGTCGAAGAAGTGCAGCCTGCAGCCCGAAAAAACTTCAAACAGCCAGTGGTGGAGATCCAGAATATGGCATCCTACCAGTGCCGGTCCCGCCGCGGTGTCGCCGGCGGGCGGATCAGCGAGCATTCTTTCGGCAACGCGCTCGATGTCGGTTCGTTCAAACTGGCCAACGGCGAGCGGCTGACCGTTCTCGATGACTGGAGTTCGACCAAGGCATTTTTCGGTATCGGCGGCGGTGGCTCAAAGGCAAAATTCCTGACCAAGTCGCACAAAGGGGCCTGTTCGTATTTTTCGACGGTGCTCGGGCCGAAGGTCAACAAGGCGCATGAGAACCACTTTCACTTCGATCTGGGGCGTGCCGGGCGCTACAAGATCTGCAAATAATGTTCCCTTGAAGGTCCCTTCCCGGCTATGCTGCGCACTATCCTTATCTGATGTCTGGACAGTGACATGAAAGACGATGTGAATAAGCCGTCAGGCACCAAGGCCACCGCACACTCGGCGATGCCGGCGCCAGGTTTCCCGGCGACACGGCTGCGCAGACCGCGCCAGGCCGACTGGTCGCGCCGGCTGGTTCGGGAGACCACCCTCACCGTCGATGACTTGATATGGCCGATCTTCATTATCGACGGCGAAAACAAGCGTGAGGCTGTCAAGTCGATGCCCGGCGTCGAAAGGCTGAGTGTCGATCTGGCAGTCAAGGCGGCCGAAGATGCTGCAAAGCAAGGTATTCCGGTCATCGAAGTGTTTCCCAACACACCATCCGACTTGCGCTCGGCGGACGGCGCTGAGGCGTTCAATCCGGACAATCTGGCCTGCCGGGCGGTGCGCGCCGTCAAGGCGGCGGTGCCGGACATTGGTGTCATGTGCGATGTCGCGCTCGATCCTTATACCGATCACGGCCATGACGGTCTGCTGAGCGATGACGGCCGCATCCTCAATGATGAGACGCTTGACGTCCTGATCCGGCAGTCGCTGGTCCAGGCCGAGGCCGGCTGCGACATTCTCGGGCCGTCCGACATGATGGACGGGCGAATCGGAGCGATCCGCCAGGCGTTGGAAGACACTGACTTCCAGAACGTCCAGTTGATGTCCTATACCGCCAAATACGCGTCCGGCTTCTTCAACCCGTTCCGCGACGCGGTCGGATCGTCAGGCACCCTTTCAGGTGACAAGAAGACCTATCAGATGGACCTTGGCAATTCCGACGAGGCGGTCCGCGAGGCCGAGCTCGACATCGCCGAGGGCGCCGACATGATCATGGTCAAACCGGGACTGTGCTATATTGATATCCTGTACCGGCTCAAATCGCAGTTCGGCATGCCGACATTCGCCTATCAGGTGTCCGGCGAATATTCCATGCTGATGGCGGCGGTGCAGAACGGCTGGCTAGATGGCGACCGGGTCATCGAAGAAAGCCTGATCGCCTTCAAGCGCGCCGGCGCGGACGGGATCCTGACCTACTTTGCGCTCGATATGGCCAAGAAACTGAATGCGCGGCGCGGATAAGACCAGCCGGCCCCGGCGCCGAACCAGCTCGCGCGGTGACAAAATTTCACGCAAGGCAGAGGCCGGCACCGCGTCCAATCGCAAGCCTAAAGCCAATCGCCTATCGCTTGTGAAATCGGAAAAGTGCGCCCTTATCCACGACGCGGTCCAAAAGATCTTGTGGGAGGTTGGCGTCGTTGTCGACCACCAACCGACCGTACGGATGCTGGTCGATCAACACGGCTGCCGGCTGGGCGATGATGAATTTGTGCGGATGCCCCCGGATCTCGTCGACCGGGCAATTTCCAGCGTGCCGGAGCGGGTTACGCTTTATGATCTGAACGGCAATCTGAAAGTCGATACGCAAGCCAAGGTGACGTCGTACTGCCCGGGGCACAATTGTGTGCGGTTGCTCGATCACGAGACTGGCCTATTGAGGCAGTGTTCGCTTGAAGACATCCGCCGCACGGCGCGGGTGTGCGAAGCGCTGCCGAATATCGACATGGTGTGTACGCTTGGCTACCCGAGCGATGTGGCAGCCGAAGATGAAGCGGTACTGTCAACCCGCGCGATGCTCGAAAATAGCACAAAGCCGGCAGCGATCTTGGCCCATGACGAGCATATTCAGGCGCGGATCTATTCTTTCCTTACCGAGATTGCAGGTGGTGAAGACCGGTTTGCCGACAAGCCGGTCGCACTCGAACTGATGGGGCCGATCTCGCCGCTTAAACTGCCAGATGAGTTCTGCGAGCGGCTGATCAACTGCGCGCGCTGGCGGCTGCCGGTCGTGTGTTATCCGGCCACGTTTCCGGGCATGTCGAGCCCGATTTCGACGGCCGGTGCGATTGCCCAGTCTTCAGCCGAGGCGATCGCCGGGATTGTTGTCCATCAGCTGACCGAGCCGGGCGCGCCGGTGATGAGCGGGTCAGCGATCCTGCCGATGGACATGCGCCAGGCCGACCTTGCCTACGGCTCGCCGGAATATATGCTGACCGGGCTTGGGGCATCGGAATATTTCGCCTCGATCGGCGTCCCGTCATGGGTCGGCGCCGGGTGTTCGGACTCGCATGATTTCGATGCCCAGGCGGCCGCTGAGGCCGGCGCCAACATGGCGATCGCGGCGTTGGCCAGCACGCCGTTCGTACACAACCTCGGATTTTTGTCGGGCGGGCGCACCGGGTCGCTGGAAATGCTGGTGCTGTGCAATGAGCTGGTTGGATGGACCAATCAGATGGCGGCAGGCATCGAGGTCGATGCTGACTCGATTGCCGTGGAGGTTGTGAAACGGTCAGCCCCGGACAATTCCTATCTCACCGATCAGCACACCCAGGACCGGTTCCTGTCGGAAAGCTGGTTTCCCGATCTGTTCGAGCGGTCCGATGCCGATGCCTGGGTGGCCCGGGCG
>JABDJG010000407.1 GCA_013002595.1 Hyphomicrobiales bacterium
GCTTTCCAGCCGTCGACCGGCGCCGATACCGCCGAAATCCCGAGCCGGAACCTCAATTATTTTATCATATATTTCAACAGATTATCGGCTTGTCTGGAATCAAATCCTCCACAATCGATTGTCCCTCACCTATATAGAGCCAGACCCACACGTTGAAGGCACTCAATGAAACTGACCGGCATCCTTGATGAAACCCGCGTTGCGCTTGGCTCGATGGCCGATGCGGCAACCGGGATTGTCAGCCCGAAGGTGCGGCTGGGTGTGACCGGTCTGTCGCGCGCCGGCAAGACGGTGTTCATTACCGCACTGGTGCACAATCTCCTGCACGGCGGGCGGTTGCCGCTGTTCAATGCCGCCGCTGAGGGCCGTATCACCCGAGCCTATCTCGAGCCACAGCCCGATGACGACCTGCCGCGCTTTGCCTATGAGGACCACATCGAGGCGCTGACCGGACCGGACCGGCATTGGCCACAGAGCACCCGGCGCATGAGCCAGCTGCGCCTGACCATCGAATATGACGCCGAAGGCCTGTTCGCCCGCAATATCCACGGCGGCAAACTGCATGTCGACATCATTGATTATCCCGGTGAATGGCTGCTCGATTTGCCGCTGCTCGACCAGACCTATGCCGAATGGTCCGCCGCAACGCTGAAAGCCAGCCATTCAAATGCGCGCAAACCGCACGCCAAGGCCTGGCATGCACACCTCAAGACCCTTGACCCGTTGGCCGAAGCGGATGAGGCAGACGCCCGAAAGAGCGCCGAACTTTACACCGCCTTCCTGGCCGGCAGCCGCGAGGCCTCGGTCCAGCCGACGACCCTGGCGCCGGGCCGGTTCCTGATGCCCGGCGATCTGGAGGGCTCGCCCCTTCTCACGTTCGCCCCGCTCGATCTGCCCGAAGGCAAAAGCGCGCCGAAAGACTCGTTATGGGCGATGATGGAGCGCCGCTACCTGTCCTATGTCGACCGGGTCGCCCGGCCATTCTTTTATGATCACTTCGCCCGCCTCGACCGCCAGATCGTCCTGGTCGACATCCTGTCGGCCCTCAACGCCGGACCGAACGCCATTGCCGATATGAAGGGTGCGCTCGGCGATGTCCTGACCTGTTTTCGCATGGGCGCCAACGGCTGGCTCTCAGGGATGTTCTCGCGCAAGATCGACCGCATCCTGTTTGCCGCCACCAAGGCCGATATGCTGCATCATGAAAGCCATGACCGGCTCGAGGCCATCATGGGCGAGATCGTCAACGAGGCAACCGGGCGGGCGGAAATTGCCGGCGCCCGCATCGATGTCGCCGCCTTAGCTGCGATCCGCGCCACCCGCGAGGCCACCGTGCATCATGACGGCGAAGACCTGCCCTGCATCGCCGGCATCCCCGAACCCGGTGAGGTCATCGCCAAACAGACCTTTGACGGCACCGCCGAAGCGGCCATCTTTCCCGGCGACCTGCCCGAAGACGCCAAGGCGGCCTTCGACGGCTCGCTCACCGGCGCCCTCCATTTCGTGCGCTTTCGCCCGCCCGAAGCAGCTCCTGCCAAGGCGCTGCAGCAACATGGCAGTTTTCCGCATATCCGCCTCGACCGGTCACTGGAGTTTCTGCTAGGGGATCAGTTCTCATGACCAGACAGCCCGCCGCCTTCCGCCTCGAACCTGTGCCCAAGCCAAAGGCCGAAAAGCCAAAGCGCAAGCCGCGGGCGCTCAAGCCGCCCAAGGTCGAGATCGAGGACGAGCCGCAAGATCAACCGCTGGTCCCGGCCCGCCAGCCCGGCCCCGGCGTTGCCCGAGCCATGCGCTGGGTCCCGGTATTGTTGTCGGCGCTCGCGGCCCTGTTTACCATGTGGGCCGGTCTCACTGTCACCGGCCTCATTGAAGACCTGTTCGCCCGTTCTGAAATCCTTGGCTGGATCGGATCCGGTGTCCTTGGCGTTGCCATCTTCGCCCTGCTAGCCATCATCGGCCGCGAACTGGCCGGGCTCGTGCGCCTCAAAAAACTTGAAACAGTCCAGCGCGAAGCCGCCCATGCCATTGCCGGCGATGACAAGGCAGCCGCCAAATCGGTTCTTGCATCACTGAACCGTATCTATGCCGGCCGTGCCGATACCGCGTGGGGCCTGTCGCGTCTCAAGGACTCCATGGCCGACGTCATGGACCCGGCCGACCGTCTGCGCCTGGCCGAGCGCGACCTCATGGCCGGCCTTGATGAACAGGCCGGCCGCATCATCGCCCGGGCCGGCCGCCGCGTCGCATTGGTCACCGCCGTTACACCGGTTGCCGCCCTCGACATCCTGCTGGTGGCCCTGCAGAACCTGCAGATGCTGCGCGCCATCGCCACCACCTACGGCGGCCGCCCCGGCACCATCGGCACCTTCAAGCTTGCCCGCATGGTCATCGGTCATCTTGCCGTCACCGGCGGCCTTGCCCTCAGCGACAGCCTGATCCAGCAGTTCATCGGCAAAGGTCTGATCGGCCGCCTCTCGTCACGCTTCGGAGAAGGCGCCGTCAACGGCATCCTCACGGCCCGAATAGGCCTTGCAGCCCTCGACCTGTGTCGCCCGCTGCCCTTCACAACCCGCGCAAAGCCGGCCCTTGGCGACTTTTTGCGCGAGATCGTGAACTTCGACAGCGATGGTGACAAAAGTCAGTAACCCGCGCGGCCATTGTCAGTTCTGGAAACTGCCGCACATCCGCATTATCTTTGTGTCATGTCACCAAACATCGCCACACTCGATCGGGACCAGCAGCGCCGGCATGACTTGCGCAACACGTTGCACACGTGGTTGTTGATCCTCGGCGCCGCCGTTCTGATGGCGGTGATCGCGTGGATGACCTACGGCGTCGGCGGAATCGTCTGGGCGGCAATCTTCGGTGGCCTCGGTCTGTGGTCGGCGTCCAAGGCCTCGCCAAAACTGGTGCTCAGGCTCTACAAGGCCCGCCCTGTGGCCACGAATGAACTGACCGATTTGCAAACGATTATCCGCGAACTGACCGCCCGTGCCGACCTGCCCGCCGTGCCAACGCTCCACTACGTTCCCAGCAAGATGATGAATGCCTTTGCCGTCGGCCGCCCGGAAGACTCTGCAATTGCGGTCACCGACGGCCTGTTGCGCAATCTGACGTTGCGCCAGCTTGCCGGCGTGCTTGCCCATGAGATCTCGCATGTCCGTTCCGGCGATCTCAAAGTCATGGCGCTTGGCGACATCCTCAACCGCATAACAAGTTTCATGGCGACCTTCGGCCTGTTCGGCCTGATCTTCTCAATCCCCGCCATGCTGGCCGCCGGCATCAAGGTGCCCTGGCTTGGCCTTTTCTTGTTACTGCTGGCGCCGACCGCAGGCGGCCTGTTGCAACTGGCTTTGTCGCGTGCCCGCGAATACGATGCCGATCTTGATGCGGCAGACCTCACCGGCGACCCCGAAGGCCTTGCCTCGGCCCTTCAGGTACTGGAGCGCAAACAGGGCCATATGTGGGAAGGCATTTTGCTGCCCGGCAGCCGCTCACCTGAACCCTCGATCCTGCGCTCCCACCCCAAGACCGCTGACCGGGTTAAGAGATTGTTGTCGCTTAAAAGGGATGCCGGGCCGCATGTCACCATGCGCGACGCCCGCCACCGGCCGGACCACTCGATCGTGCCGATCGTCCGCCCGCCGCGCATTCACTGGCGCCGCATGGGGTTGTGGTACTGACGACATGTAAATGTACGTGAGCGCCAATTAGAGCGGTTCATTGTTATATAGAACCATTTGATGGTCCAAATCGGTTCACTCGGCTAGTTACGAAACGCAGCGCGATGTGGTGCATCGGGTAAGTTTCGTAACGACGACCGATGGGCCGATTTGGTCCACCATCGTGCTGGAAGCGCGTCTCCGACACGACATGGCCGGGTTTTCGCGCCCGCTGGACGTTGTTACAGTCCACTTGAGGTCGGCCAGACCACAGCGTGGACTGTACCTAGCCAGCAAACGCGAAAACCCGGTCAAATGATTCTATATAACAATGAACCGCTCTGGCTTTACGTCAACCCGGCAGTCTTGTTAAATGCAAGCCATGACAAAGTTCCGACACATACTGGCGTCCAGCCTTGTGGCCATCGTCGCCCTGCCCCACAGCGCACGGGCGGAAACAATCGAAAAACAGTTCGACGACTTCTTCCGCCAGCAGGAAAAATTCACCGCTGAGGATCGGAAAAAACGCGAAGAAGGCTATGTGCTGCAGCGTTTTTATGATCCGGCCGGATCGAGATCCGGTCAACTGTCACTGGGTGGCGGCCCCGACCCGGACCCGGTTTACGGCGCCCCGACGAACTTCAATTTCCAGGGCCGCCAGTACGACCAGGAAGAAGGCGGTATCCTCAACCTGCGCTTGAAATTCTAAGTCGATGGCTGTCTACAGTCACCGGCAGCAGGGCAGAATTCTGCGCCTGATCATCCTTGCTGGCAGCGTTATCACCTTCATCGCCCTGTTTCTGGCATCGCCCAATGTCGATCTCCGGTTGATCGGCATCTGTTTGATCGCCGCCGGCGGTATATATGCGTTGGCGATGCAGCTCACCAACTTGACCACCATGGTTGATGATGAAAGCCTGCGCTGGTGGTTTGGCAGCGGCATCTGGAAGAAGTCGGTTCAGTTGACCGACATTGCATCTGCCGAGCCGGTTGTAAACAAGTGGTGGTGGGGCTGGGGCATCCGCTATTACGGCAAGGGCTGGCTTTACTGCGTGTCCGGCCTCCAGGCCGTTGAAATCGTCCTCAAGTCCGGCAAGCATATCCGCATCGGCACCGATGATCCGCACGGATTGGCCGAAGCGTTGGCCGGACGGCTTGCTGCACCAGGCTCCAGGCGCTAAACAGGGCGCCATGTTCGTCAATTTCTTCCATGAACTCAAATCGGCCGGCCTGCCTGTCACGCTGAAGGAATACCTCACGTTGATGGAGGCGATGGAGGCCCAGGTTGCCGGCTACAAGGTCGAGCATTTCTATTACCTGTCACGCGCAGCACTGGTCAAGGACGAGCGCAACCTGGACAAATTCGACCGTGTTTTCGGGCACATATTCAAAGGTCTTGATTCACTTTCTCCAGAAGAACTGCTCGCCAACATTCCCGAAGAATGGCTCCGCAAGCTCAACGAGAAGTTCCTTACCGACGAGGAAAAAGCCCAGATCGAGGCGCTTGGCGGCTGGGAAAAGATCATGGAAGAGCTCAAAAAGCGTCTTGAAGAGCAGGAAAAGCGCCACCAGGGCGGCTCAAAGTGGATCGGAACCGGCGGCACATCGCCCTTTGGCGCCTATGGCTACAACCCGGCCGGCATCCGCATCGGCCAGAAAGAGAGCCGTCACAAGCGCGCCATCAAGGTCTGGGACAAGCGCGAATTCAAGGATCTCGACGACACTGTCGAGCTTGGCACCCGCAATATCAAAGTGGCGCTCAGGCGTCTGCGCAAGTTTGCCCGCGAGGGTGCACCCGAAGAGCTCGACCTCGACGACACCATCCGCTCCACCGCCAACCGCGGCTATCTCGATCTCAAGCTGGTGCCGGAAAAGCGCAACACCATCAAGGTGCTGCTGTTCTTTGATGTCGGCGGCTCGATGGACCCGTTCATCCGCTCGTGCGAGGAGCTGTTCTCGGCCGCCCGCGCCGAATTCAAGCACATGGAGTATTTCTACTTCCACAATTGCCTCTATGAGGGCCTGTGGAAGGATAACCGCCGCCGCCATGCTGAAAAGATCAACACCTGGGACGTGC
>JABDJG010000410.1 GCA_013002595.1 Hyphomicrobiales bacterium
GAGGATCTGCGCCGGTTCCACGTGGTTCAGGAAATCGGTGAGGACCATCTGCACATTTCAAAGGGCGAGGCACTGGCGGCGGCGGTACAGGACATCGATCTGAGCATCTGCGCGAGGTGCACCAAGCGGGTGTTCCTGGAATGCGAAGGCCTGCCCAACGAGAGGCGGCAGGACGCCAAGCGCTTGCTGAAGGACGGGTTGGCGGCCAGCTAAGTATAACGAATATCAGGGCCGGGTGCGGGTGGCCTTGATGATCCGGGCGGCGGTTTGCTGCAGGAGATCGAGATAGGCCCGGTACTGGTCGCGCGACATGATGGCTTTCATCTTGCGCTTTTCGCGGGTTTCAACCGCCTGGAGCTCGCTGCTGGCCCGGCGCAATTTTGCAAATTCCGGCTTGGCATTTGGATTGATGCCGTATTTGCGGAAGATGACGGCCAATTCGCGGTCCGAGCGCTTGAGCACTTTGCGCACCCTGGCGCGCTGGCCCGGGTCGAGCTTGATGCGCTTGAGCACCGGGGTGTCATAGATGTTGCCGGCCCGGGCGTCTTGCGGCACCGCCAGACACAGACTGCCGGCGAGCAGTGCGGCTGTGAGCGTGAGCATTGGCTTGTTGAACCGGGGTTTCACCCGATGACAATACAACGCATGCTGGTATCAATCGAGCGCCGGGCTGCAACGGCTGTGGAAAATTGGCCGGCGGCGCAGTTCGGTATGGTCCAACTTGATCACACGTGCCGCCGTCATTGTGACGCGCGGGCGAGTTCTGATGGGTGATGTAATTAGCTAATCAACTAATTGACTTTTTACGCCGGGTTGCGTAATTAGTCAATTAGCTAAATTCAATATGGTGAATTTTTATGGACAAGATTTTTCAGGCACTGGCGTCCAGTGTGCGGCGCCAGATCCTGGCCTACCTGGCCGGCGGGCGGCTGCCGGCCGGCGAAATCGCGGCACGCTTCGACATGGCCAAGCCGTCGGTGTCGAAGCATTTGAGCATTCTGGAGAACGCCGGGCTGATCTCGAGCGAGAAGGAAGGCCAGTTCGTGTTCTACTCGCTGGTCAGCGAGAACCTGGTCAACACGCTGAACGGCTACGTCCAGGAAGTGTGCCCGGTTTCACGGCCCCTGAAGCGCGAGGCCGAGGCGAAAGCCAAGGGGTGAGGGGGCATGTGGACAGGCATTCGCATTTCTTGTCCGTCATCCCGGCCTTGAGCCGGGACCCAGAAATTATTTTGCAAGGCGCTGCTCCAGGTCCCGGCTCAAGGCCGGGATGACGGTTTAGGGGCTGCCGGGGCAGATCACGACAACAGCGCCAGGGCGACGACGAGCAGCATGGCGAGGGCCATCAGGATATTGATGATGCGTTGGGTGCGCTGGGGTAAATCGAGGCGTTTGAGGCTGGCGCCGGCGTAGAGCCAGGCGAAGTGGGCCGGGATCCAGATGGCGTTCAACAGCGCGAACTTGATCAGGGTTTCGGCCATCAGGTGGTCGGGCATGAAGACAAAGCCGCCGAACAGGGTGGTGTTGACGGCATAGGCCTTGGGGTTGATGGCCTGCAGGGCAATGCCGTTGCCGAGGCCGGGCGCGGTCCGGCTCTCGATGAAGGCGACTTTCGAGCCGGCGAGCGCGATGCGGGCGGCGAGATAGACCAGGTAGCACAGCGATGCGCCCAGCAGCACTTCGCGCACATAGGGCACCGACAGGACAAAGGCGGCAAGGCCGGTGACGACGGCGAAGGCAACCAGATTGTTGCCGGCCCAAAGCCCTGCCATATAGGCAAGCCCGGCGCGAAAGCCGAAGCCCGAGCCAACGCCGGCGACCGACAGGACGCCGGGGCCGGGCGTGATGATGAGAAAGAACACCGCGGCGGCGAACGACCACATTGTCAGGTGCCCGCGCCGTCGATGGTTGCGATCCATGGCTTGATGTCGATGAGCGGCGTGCCGTTGAGGCAGTCGATGGCATCGATGTGCAAAAAACCGTTTTCGGCATCAAGGCCGGTCAGTTCGACCGTGGCCAGCGCAATCGGGTTGGGCCGGACCGGTGAGCGCAGGGCAAAGGTGCCGGACGGCTCAAGCGAATGGCGCGGCTGCTGCAGGATGATGTCGCGGCGCGCCTCGTGCATCCAGTAGAGCAGGATAATGTGGCGGTAGTCTTCGAGGCCATTGAGACCCTGGCGCCAGGCTTCATCGACATAGACGGTTGCCGGCTCACCGCGCTCGCGGGCAATGCGCAGGTTTTTCGGGCAGTCCTCGCGTTTCAGCCACGGGCTCTCGATGTGGCCGATGAACTGGAGGCGGGCATCGTTGGCGGTTTTGGCCGGATCGAACGGCAGGACGATTTCACGGGGGCGGGCGGAATACATTGGACTTTGGTTCTTCACCGGCTATGAGTTCTGTTTTTCCGATAACATCGTTGCCGCCATGAAGCTTGATATTTCTGACATTGCCAATGACTTTCCCGCGTACCGGGTGGCGGTGATCGTTGCCAGCGATCTGGCGATACCGGCCGAACGGCCGGCAGCGTTCGACGATGAGATCGCGCAGCGCTCCATAACGGCGCGCGAGCGCTGGGCCGGATTTGAGCTGTCCGAGATCCCCGGCATTGCCGTGTGGCGCAAGGCCTACAAGCAGTTCGGCATCAAGAAGACATCGTACCGCTGTTCGGTGGAGCGGCTAATCAAGAACGCGCTGGCGGTGCGCGAGTTGCCGGCGATCAACCCGTTTGTCGATGCCTATAATGCGGTCTCGCTGACCCATGTGTTTCCCGCCGGCGCCGATGATCTTGATCATGTGACCGGCGATCTGGCGTTCCGCTATGCGCGCGATAGTGACAGCTTCATTGCGCTCGGACGGGCAGATGAGGGTGAAGACCCGCCCAAGCCGGGCGAAGTGGTCTATGCCGATGGGGCCAAGGTGCTGTGCCGGCGCTGGAACTGGTATCAGGATCACCGCTCCCCGGTGAGCGCGGCAACGCGGCGTGCGGTGCTGACCATCCAGGACAATGGTGAAGGTGATCTGCCGGCGGCAGTCGATGATGCTGTTGGTTTGATCGGCACCTGGTGCGGCGGCCGGTGTTCGGTTGCCTATGCCTCGGCAGCTGAGCCGTGCGCCGAGCTTTCAATCAGCTCTTGAGGTAACGCATCAGCCCGTCAAAATCGCCGCCGGATTTCTTGGAGAGCACGGAGACGAACTCCTGGCGCATCTGCAGCGCCAGCCAGACGCCTTTGACGCGGACATCGAACACCCGGTAGCGGCTGCCTTTGCGGACGACGCGCCATTCCATGGTCGCGGCCCTGCCACCGGCAAACAGCAGGTGGCCCTTGACGACAACGTCCTTGTTGCTGCGCGAGCTGGAACTTCTGACGACATAGCTCTGGCCGGCAAAGCTTCTGGAATTCTGAATGAACAGATCGACGATCAGATTGGTGACCAGCCGGTTGTACTCCTTGCGGTGGCGGGCCGGCATCTTGCGGCGGTATTTGCCAAGTGCAAAGGAGGCGACCGACGAAATGGCTGAATTGCGCCGGACCAGGTTGCGAAAGGCCGATGCCGAGCCGGACCGGGCTGCGGCAATGGCCTGACCGGCGACCTTGGTGACAAATTGCTCGGCGCCCCGGTCGGCCAGAACAGGTGTCGGCGACAAGGATACTGCTGCCATGGCAGCGGCACTTGTTATGGTCGTCATGAACCGGCGGCGGGAGAATCGGGACGTCTCTTGCATCATGCACAAGATGTAGCGGCGAATGTTTAAGGATTCAACCATACACAACCCGGCCACAAGGCAGAAAATGGCCGTCCTGATGTTTCAAATTGGATATGTGGTTAAAAATATGTCGTTTACGATAGTCGGCCATGGAATTTGATAAAATAAAAAAATAATGATATGATTTTTCAAATTGTGAAATCTAGGTGCCTGAATGAGCCGTTGTTTGCAATGTGACCAAGCGCTTGAAGTGAGCCAGCTGCGGTGTCGTGGCTGCGAGGTCACGCACTCAGGAAGGTTTATGACCGGCCGGCTGGCGCGGCTTTCAGGCAGCCAGCAGCGCCTGATCGAACAGGTTATATTGGCCGGCGGCAACCTGAAAGAGGTCGCCCGGGACGCCGAAGTCAGCTATCCGACGTTCCGCAAACGGCTCGAGGCGGTGATCGATGACCTCAATGAACTGCGCCGCCGCGACGATGAAACGGCACGCGCGCTGCTTGAGGATGTCGAGCACAAGCGGTTGGCGCCGGAGGCCGCAGCGCGCCAGATCAAGGAGATGAACGGTGGAACCTGAGGAGCGCATCCAGCGGATGGCCGATGAGGGTTTGCTGGACGAAAAACAGGCCGAGATGCTGCGGTCCAGCTTTGCCGGCCAGCATGGCGTCGAGCCGGTGCCGCATTCAGGCGTTGCCAGGGTGCGCGGACTGTTTCTGGGATCGGCGGCGCTTGTGGTGGTTTTCGTGATTTTCATGCTGGCCGGCGGCGGCCCGGAACTGGAGGTCATTCAAGATGTCAGTAAAACGCTTAACCTGCCAGGAGGACATGGCGAGATGAACCGGACAATATCAACACTCCTGGCCATTGGGCTGATGCTCATCGTGCCGCTTTTGCTGTGGGGCTGGATGCACAATTCACTGGTCGCGCATGAAGAAAAGGTGTTCGAGACCTGGGCCCAGACCGAGAGCAACTTTCAGCGCCGCGCCGATCTGATCCCCAACCTGGTCGAGAGGGTCACGCGATATCTCAAACATGAGCGTGAAACGCTAACCGACGTGACCAGTGCGCGGGCCAAGTCAATCGAGCAACTGGCCAAGGGCATCGACAAGCTGATCGGCGACCAGAAGGCGGCCAGCGATCTGCTGCGCCAGGGCCGGGCGGTCGTCGAGGACGACGCGCTGATGAAGAAACTGTTCGATGCGCAAACCGCGCTGGGCGCCAACGTGACAAATCTCATGGCGGTCTCGGAAAACTATCCCGACCTGAGATCGTCGGACCAGTTCCTGCAGCTGCAGGCCCAGCTTGAAGGCACCGAGAACCGGGTCAATGTTGCGCGGATGCGCTTCAACGAGGCGGTCGGCGAGTACAACGGCACGATGCGCATGCTGCCGTGGAGCCTGGTTGCATCGGCCGGCAGCTTCAGGCGCAAGGCGTATTTCCGCTCCGATGAGGAGGCGCGCAATGCGCCGGAACTGGACCTTGAGTAATGCATTCGTCATCAGGCTGCTGGTGGTTGCCGGGATCACGGCTGGCCTGGTGTGGTGGGGCGTGCGCGCCTGGCTGCCGGCAAAAATGGTCGAGGATCATGCCGGGCTGCTGACGCAAGAGCAGAACGTCCAGGTCTCCGACTACCACCGGTTCCTGCTGCGCGATCACGACATCGACTACCGGGTGGTGTCTGAAAACAAGGTGGCCGACATCAACCGGCTGGCGGTCAAGACCTTCGAGCGGCTTGGCGATGGCATGCGCTCAAAGACCGGGCGCGGGTTGTTGCTGGTGATCGCGCCGGATGAAAAACTGGTGCGGCTTGAGGTCAGCCGGTCGCTCGAGCCGGTCTTCACGGATGCTTTCGTCAAATACATCGAGGAACGCCAGATGGTACCGTTCTTTGCCTCGGGCCGGATTGCCGATGGCATTCTGGCGACGACGGAGCTGATCGTGACCCGGGCGCAAGAAGCCAGGGCCAACGTCGAGTTCGATCCAGGTGCCAATCCTGCCAGGAGCGCCGGCGGCGGCGCGGTCTCGAAGATCGCGGCCGGCCAGCCGAAGATGACCGGCGACAGCGGCATTGCGGCGGGCGCATCGCCCCAGGCAACGCTCGACAGCTACCTTGAAGCGATGGGCCGGCGCAATTCATCGCCGGACCTTTTGATTTATACCCCTGAGACGCGGGCGATGCTGAAAGGCTGGACGGTGACAGCGGCCCAGATGGACAATGAGGTCAAGACCAACCGCAAGTGCGCCAGCCGGGGCACACGCACCCGCGGTCAATATGCCGTCATCCGCTACCGCATCAAGGACCGGTTGTGCGCGCCGTACTTTTTCC
>JABDJG010000411.1 GCA_013002595.1 Hyphomicrobiales bacterium
GCAGAAAGCCCGTGAAGGCGAGGGGCCCAGTCTTATCGAAGCGATCACATATCGGCTGAGCGATCACACGACCGCTGATGACGCCAGCCGGTACCGTGATGATGCAGAAGTCTCGGAGCAGTGGAAAAGGGAGCCCGTACGGCGGCTGAAGACCTATCTGCAGGCGCATGCCAATTGGAGCAACGACAACGAAGAGACCTTGCGAAGTGAAATTGCAGCATTGGTCGATGCAGCAGCCGAGGCTTATTTGCAGACGCCACCGCCAACTGCAGAAAGTATGTTCGACAACCTGTTTGCCGATCTGCCGCCGGCCCTGGAAGAGCAGAGGGCATCGAGTGTGACCAAGGCGGTGCGCCATGACTGAAGTGAATCTTGTCCAGGCCGTGAACATGGCGTTGGCGAGGGCGCTCGAGGACGATGACCGGGTTGTGGTTTTGGGAGAAGACGTCGGTATCGATGGGGGCGTCTTCAGGGCAACCAACGGGCTGGTTGGACGGTTCGGCCCCGAGCGGGTCATCGACACACCATTGGCTGAAGCTTTGATCGCAGGAATGTCCGTCGGCATGGCGGCCGCAGGCCTGCGGCCGGTTGCGGAAATCCAGTTCATGGGGTTCATGTTTCCGACCATCGACCAGATGGGTTGTCATGCATCGCGGTTGCGCAACCGCACGCGAGGCCGGCTGACCTGCCCAATGGTGTTGCGGGCACCGTATGGCGGCGGCGTGCATGCGCCGGAACACCATTCGGAAAGCACCGAAGCAATGTTTGCGCACATTCCCGGTTTACGCGTTGTCATCCCGTCTTCGCCACGGCGGGCCTACGGCCTGCTGCTGGCGGCCATTCGTGATCCGGACCCGGTGGTATTTCTTGAGCCCAAGCGGCTCTATCGGGCGATAACCGAGGATGTTGCCGACGATGGCAGGGCCTTGCCGCTCGACAAGGCATTCGTGCTTCGTGAGGGCCGCGACATCACCCTCGTCACCTGGGGCGCGATGACCAGTGAAACGCTTGCCGCGGCTGAAGAACTGGCCGCATCGGGCCTGGAAGCAGAAGTTATGGACGTTGCAACGCTCAACCCATTCGATCCGGCACCGGTCCTTGCATCGGTCCGGAAAACCGGACGTTGCATGATTGTCCATGAGGCTGTGCGAAGCGGTGGATTTGGCGCGGAAATCGTTGCGACCATCGCTGAGCATGGCCTTTTGGATCTGGTTGCCCCAGTCAAGCGGATAACGGCGCCAGACACCGTCGTGCCGTTGGCGCGTATGGAAGAATTGTACATGCCACAAGTCGATGCGATTGCTACCGGCGCCCAGCAACTGATGGAGTATGCATGAGCACTTTCAAACTTCCCGATCTGGGCGAAGGGCTGCAGGATGCCGAGATCGTTGCCTGGCATGTTTCGGCTGGCGATCATGTGGTGGCCGACCAGCCGCTTGTCTCTGTTGAAACGGCCAAGGCGGTTGTTGAGATTCCATCTCCGCAGTCCGGGCATATTGCAAAACTGTTGGCTGCGCCCGGCGATGTGATTGAAATCGGCGCCGGCCTCGTCGAGTTCGATGAAGAGGCACCGAAAGACGCCGGTGCAATCGTCGGTGAACTCCCGGGCGGGCCGGATCGAAAGCGGGCTACGCCGGCGGTGCGCCGTCTGGCAGGCAAGCTGGGCGTTGATCTTTCCACTATTGCCGGCACCGGCCCTGACGGCAGCATAACATCAGCCGATGTCGAAAGGGCCGCGCAGCCTCTCCTTGAAAACGTGACTGTTGAACGCTTGTCCGGCGTGCGCCGGGCAATGGCGCAATCGATGACCAGGTCTGGCGAGGAAATCGTTCCAGCCACGGTTACCGATGAGGCAGATATAGAGCACTGGCCGCAAGGCGCCGACATCACGATCCGACTTGTGCGGGCCATCGAAGCCGGGGTCAGTGCCGAACCGGCCGTGAACGCCTGGTACCATCCGCGGCAGAACGAACGCTGGCTCCACGAGGATATTCACCTCGGCCTGGCGGTCGACACCGAACAGGGCCTGTTCGCCCCGGTGCTGCGCAACATCGCATCTCGAAACGATGAAGATCTGCGCGCCGGACTCGACAGGTTGCGCGCCGATGTCGAGGCCCGTTCCATTCCGCCCGAGGAGCTCCAGGGCCAGACGATGTCATTGTCGAATTTCGGGATGATAGCCGGCCTTCATGCCGCACTGGTTATCGTCCCGCCACAGGTTGCCATCCTTGGGGCTGGCCGCATCGTCAAGCGCGTCGTGATGGACAAGGGCAATGTTACGGAGCATCGCGTGCTGCCGTTATCGTTGACCTTTGATCACCGCGTCGTCACGGGCGGCGAGGCGGCGCGGTTCCTGGCTGCGGTCAAGGCATCGCTTGAACATGAAGCGGACAAAGGAGATCTGGAATGAGTTCACCGTCCGAACTGGCAGATGACCTTGGTCCCTATCAGGTCGTCCATATCCATCGACCAAATGCCGGCCTGAAAGCAATTGTGGTCGTCGACAATGTTGCCTGTGGTCCAGCGATCGGCGGCACCCGGATGGCGCCGGACGTCACGCTTGATGAATGCGCCCGTTTGGCGCGCGCGATGACATTCAAGAATGCTGCGGCCGGCTTGCCGCATGGTGGTGCCAAGTCGGTGATTTTTGGCGATCCCAGGATGCCGGCAGCCGACAAGCAGAACGTCATCCGTGCCTTTGCATCCGCGATTGCAGATCTGAAAGACTATATCCCCGGCCCGGATATGGGGACCAATGAGCAAGCCATGGCATGGGTGTATGATGAAACCGGGCGTGCCGTGGGGCTGCCACGCGAAATCGGCGGCATCCCATTGGACGAGATCGGCGCGACTGGACTGGGCGTAGCAATTGCCACCGAGGTGGCGCAGGAGTTCTGCGACGTTGACATCAAAGGCGCAGCGGTTGCCGTTCAGGGGTTCGGCGCGGTGGGGGAGCACGCTGCCCGGTTTCTGACCGGCAAAGGTGCAAGGCTGGTGGCGGCAGCCGATTCAAAGGGCACACTGCTTGACGCTGGCGGTATTGATGTGGAAGCCCTTGCCGAGTTGAAACATGCGGGCAAGTCAGTTGCCGAATTTGGATCAGGCAAGGTCCTTGAGCGGGATGCAATTGTCGGTGTTGATTGCGATATCTGGATCCCGGCTGCGCGTCCGGACGTCTTGACCGTGGATAATGTCGGCGATCTGAAGGCCCGGCTGGTGATCCAGGGCGCAAACATCCCTGCAACTGCACAAGCAGAACAGATGATGCATGAGCGCGGCGTTCTCGTTGTGCCGGATTTCATTGCCAACGCGGGGGGCGTGATCTGTGGTTCGGTTGAATATCACGGCGGCAGTGAGCTGGCGGCACTGGATGCTGTGACAGACAAGGTCAAACGCAACACGCATGCCGTGTTGTCGAAAGCTCAGGCCGACAACCTAGTGCCGCGCAGAGCGGCCGAAGATCTGGCAAGGGAACGGGTCCGTAAAGCAATGACTATGCGCCGCTGGTCATGATGCCGCTTGTTGCAGATCGAGTTCGTCGGTCATTATTTCCCGCATGACATATTTTTGAACCTTGCCGGTGACGGTCATCGGGAATTCATCGACGAACTTCACGTATTGGGGGATCTTGAAATGGGCGATCTTGTCCTTGCAGAACTGCTTGATCTCGTCTGGCGTCGCCGTTTCGCCTTCGCGCAGCTTGATCCAGGCACAGACCTGCTCTCCGTATTTGACATCCGGCACGCCGATCACCTCGGCCTGCTCGATCTTGGGATGCTGGTAGAGGAACTCCTCGATCTCACGTGGAAAGATATTCTCGCCGCCGCGGATCAGCATATCCTTGATGCGGCCGACGATCTGGCAGTAACCGTCATCATCAAGGGTCGCAATGTCACCGCTGGCGATCCACCGGGCAGTATCAATGGCTTTAGCCGTTTTCTCCGGGTCGCCCCAATATTCGGGCATGACGCAATAGCCGCGGGTCAACAGCTCGCCGGTCTGGCCGCGCGGCACGATACGCCCTTCATCATCAATGATCTTGATCTCGATATGCGGCAACACCTGGCCGACCGTGTTGACCCGCCGTTCCTCGGTGTCGTCGACCGATGTCTGAAAGCTTACCGGCCCGGTTTCGGTCATGCCGTAGGCGATGGTGATCTCGGTGAGATTCATCTCGTTGATGACGCGCTTCATCAATTCGACGGGGCAGGGGGCGCCGGCCATGATCCCGGTGCGTAAGGTTTTGAGATCGAACTTTGAAAAGTCTGCTTGATCGAGCTCGGCAATGAACATTGTCGGAACGCCATGCAACACGGTGCAGCGTTCGTCCTGCAGGACCTGCAACACCTCGTGCGCATCGAAGCCGGGCGATGCAAACACCATCGCCGCGCCATGGGCAACGCAGCACAGGGTGCCCAGCACCATGCCGAAGCAGTGATACATCGGTACCGGGATACACATGCGATCATCAACCGTGAGCTTCATTTGAAGGCCGACAAAGTAAGCGTTGTTGACGATGTTGTGGTGGGTCAGCGTTGCCGCTTTGGGAGCTCCGGTTGTGCCGGACGTGAACTGGATGTTGATCGGATCGTCGAACTGCAGAAGTTGAGCCAATTCGCCGATGCGTTCATGGTGTTGCGGTTCTGCCAGTCCCGGTATTTCAGTGAAATTGACAAACCCGTTGCTCTTATCATCACCAAGGCGAATGAGGATTTTCAGGTCTGGGAACTTCGTTGAATTCAACGCGCCCGGCTGTGATGCCGGTAACTCAGGCAGAAGCTCGTTGAGCATTTCAATGTAGTTGCTGGTCTTCAGGCTGGGTGCGGTGATCAGGGCAGCGCAGCCGGTGCGTTCGAGCGCATATTCCAGTTCGGCCATGCGGTAAGCCGGATTGATGTTGACCAGGATCAGTCCGGCCTTGGCGCTGGCGAACTGCGTGACGACCCATTCCCATTCATTCGGCGCCCAGATGCCCAGGCGCTGGCCAGGTTCGAGACCCAGAGCCAGGAAACCCGCTGCATAGGCATCGACCTGTGCCTTGAGCTGCTGCCATGTCCAGTGAATGTCCTGGTAGGGAACGATCAGCGCATCATGATCGCTGAACCGGTTTGCGGTTTCATCGAAACAACTGCCGACAGTGTGGGCCAGCAATGGAATGTTGCTGGCACCATGCACATAACTTGCTTGAGAGGGCATACGACCTCCTGTGCACCCGTCGTGGCCGCTTGATTGAGGTTGCGTTGTCTGCAACCTCAAGCTTCCAACACCTTGCGCCGGTCTTCGAACTCTTTCTTATCGATCTCGCCTTTGGCAAAACGCTCTTTAAGGATGTCTACCGGATTGTTGCCGGCGGCGGCACCTGGCCTGGCGGCGCTGAACAGATCGCTTTGTCCCGGGACTAGCCAACGCACCAGCAAGATAACAAGAGCTGCAATGGCCACCAGAACGAAGATCATGAAGAATGGCCCGAGGAACCAGCCTGGTCCGCCACCGCCCCACATGTGTGAACCGTGGTGGCCGAAGCTGGTGGAGTCTGCCCAGGCCACAGATGAACTGGCTGCTGTTGCAACCAGACCTGCACAAGAAATCAAAAGCTTGGACATTTGCCTTTCCTTTGGTGGTGCTTGTCAAAAAAATATCTAGACGAAAGCTACCAGACAAACGCGGGATCAAGATTGATCTCAGTCAACCGGTGCAAGCCTTCGTACTGACGCGATAGCTTGAGAAAATTACTGTTTCCCGCTTTCGTCCGCCCTGATCAAAACGACAGGAGCCTTGGTGGCGCGGAACAAGTCCAGCGCCGTGCGATCATGGCCAAATGGTTCACCTTCAAGGTCAGCAACAACGAAAGACGGCATGAAGTGCATAAAACCAGCAGCAATAGAGCGCGGTGCGTTGGGTAAGAAACGATGAACTTCAATGGCGGCGGTAGGGCCGGTCAACTCGCGGGCACGCTGAACAATACGATCGGCATCTGCATCCGTGCCTGCGACGGCGAACAACATCAACTGTTGACCGGTGGCCGCGGCGATACGCGCGGCGAGCGCAAGCGTTTTTGCTCCCGTGGTGTCTCCATCATCGACCGCAATGACCGGGCCTTTAGCCGGCTTTTGGTGCTGGCGGGCGGCGATGAGCACGCCACTGGAATGCCTGGGAACAGAACGAAGTTCTTCAATGAGCTCATATGAGCCAAAACCATGGTTCTGGCCGGATAAAACAAGATAGTCGCCAGCGTTGAGCGCTGCTCGGGCCGTCTCCGGTGCACTCCCGCGCCGATGACTGAATGACCACTTTATCTGTGCGGACGTTGCCCGAGCAGACAGGGCGCGCTGGCACATCATGGCGCCCCTTGCCATTGCCTGTTTCATCGTGTCTGGCGTCAGTCGCTGTGGTTTGCTGGCGCCGAAGCTGACTGCAGTGGCAAAGGGCAAGCCTGCCAAATCCATCATCGCCTCTTCTTCGATAAACACACCGACCAGTTCTGCCTTGATTGCCGATGCCAGCACCGTCGCTGCGTCAACCGGCGGGTCGATGTCCGAAGCGGCCTTGAGCCCGATGACGATCCGGCACGAGCGATGATCCTGCTGGTTCAGTGCCACGCCGCATCTCCCGGTGCGTGCCGGTCACTCAACTCGCTGCCGAATTGCTTTCGGGTGTCGGCGAACTGCCTCAGCCGGGCCTCAACCAGCCCGTTCACTGTACCTTTGGGGAACTCCCCATTTGACCCACGTTGGCCTGCTGGCAGTCCTGAGAGCAACCTGATGCCGTTGGCAATCGTATCGACCGGATAGATATGGAACCGGCCTTTCGCGCAGGCTTTGACGACGTCACTTCTCAACATTAGATGGGCAACATTGGCAGATGGGATCAGTACACCCTGCTTGCCGGTCAGCCCTTGAGCGTTGCAAACATCAAAGAATCCTTCGATCTTCTGATTAACGCCACCTATGGCCTGGACCTGGCCGTTCTGGTTGACCGATCCGGTGACCGCGAGTGATTGCTTCAGTGGGATGCCCGCCAGCGCAGACAGCAATGCGTAAAGTTCGGCGGACGAGGCGCTGTCGCCATCGACGCCACCGTAGGACTGTTCGAACACCAGGCTGGCCCATAACGACATCGGCACATCGAGTGCGTAGTTCGCAGCCAGAAAACTTGACAGGATGAGCACACCTTTTGAGTGCAACGGTCCGCCGAGCTTGGTCTCGCGCTCTATGTCGACAACCTTGCCGGACCCCATGCGAACCCGGGCAGTAATCCGGGCCGGGCGGCCGAAGCTGAAGTTGCCGAGACCAATGACTGAGAGCCCGTTGATCTGGCCGACCGCTTCCCCATCTGTATCAATCAAAACGATGCCGCGCTCGATCGTTTCATGGCTGCGGTCACGAATTCTGTCGGCGCGCTGGATTTGCTCTTCCACGGCCTTGTCGATATCGGCGATGGCAATATGCCGGCGCTTTTTTTCGCTGGCCCAATAGTCAGCCTCGCGGAGCAGATCGGCCAATTGGCCTACCCGCAGCGACAGCCGTTCAGCATCTTCGGCAAGGCGGGCGGTTTCATCTATCAGCCTGGCAACGGCCGGCGCATTCAATGGCCGCAGATTTTCTTTCTTTGCAATGGTGGCGATCAGGCGTGCATAAAGCGCGACGTTCTCAGGCGAGCGCTTAAGTTCCTGCTCGAAATCGATCTCAACCTTGAAGAGATCGGAAAAGTCCGGATCGAGCGTGCTGAGCAGGTAATACAGAATACGTTCACCGATCAGGACGACTTTCACCTTGAGCGGGATTGGCTCGGGCTCAAGCGATGTCGTGCTGACCAGGCTGAGTTGCTCGGCGGCAGAAACAATCGTGATGGAATTTCCACGCAGTGCGCGCTTCAGCGCTTCCCAGGAAAACATCTCACTGAGCACCTTGCGGGCATCGATGACCAGATAACCACCATTTGCCCGGTGCAGAGCGCCTGGGCGGATCATCGTGAAATCGGTCACCAGCGCGCCGAACTGCGACTGATGTTCGATGCGGCCAACCAGGTTGGAAAGTGTTGGATGGTCCTCGCAGACAAGCGGGGCGCCCAGTTTGTCGCCATCGCCGTCATTGGTGATCATGACATTGACGAGATAACGGTTGAATTGCGGCTCAAGGGAGCGTGTCTCTGATTTTTGTGGCAGCGCGATCCTGGCCTCGGTTTCCTCCTGCGGCAGGAACAGTTCCACATTTTGCACAAGGTCTTCGCGAATTTCGACGAGGCGTTTCTGAATTGCCCCGATACCGGCAAACTGGTCGGCGACCGATTTGATGGATGCATCCACAATCATGCCGGTCAGTTCGGCATTCAGCTTGCGGACCTGCTCGCGGCGGCGTTTCTCCAGAAGCGGGAAGCGCTCAAGCATTGCGGTAAGATCAGTCTGCAGTGCGCTGATCCTGGCTTCAATCACCGAGCGCTGTTCTTCAGGCAAGGCATTGAAGACCTCTGGTTTGACGACCTGGCCGTCCTGGAGCGGTGCCAGGGCAAATCCCATCGGCGTGCGCAGGATGCCGATCTGCTGTGCCTCGGCTTTCTGTCTCAGTTCGTCGAATGCGTGTTCCTGAGTTTCTTCGAATTCGGCATCGATTGCCCGGCGCTTTTCGCGGTACTCGTCCGACTGGAATTGCGTCGGGATCGCATTGCGCAAATCATCGACCAATTCTGCCATCGCATCACGGAACGGGGCCGCTATGCCGGCGGGCAGCCGAATGGCCTGGGGGCGGTGCTGCGAGGCAAAGTTGTGAACATAGACCCAATCGTCGGGTGCCGGTGCGTCTTGCGCCTTTTGCCCGAGGTAAGACAGGATCGCGGTGTGGCGGCCCGAACCTTGCGGACCGAGTACAAACATGTTGTAGCCGGGGCGGTCAATGCCAGTGCCAAAGCGCACCGCACCAAGCGCGCGATCCTGTCCGATCAGCGTTTCAATGGGTTCCAGTTCGCTCGTCGATCCGAAGCCCAGCGTCTTGGGATCGCAGGTCGGCCGGAGCACACCAGCTGGTAGCGACTTAATGGCTGGTGCCCGGGTTTGCCTGCGCTTTGTCATAGTACGAAATCCGATAACCGACGATGGATGAGTAGTCGACATTGGTTCGCGTTCGGCTCGTGAGCCTTGATTTAGGTCAACATCAGGCTGGATTGGTCCTGTGCCCCTTGCTGACGCCGCCGCGGTCGATGACCTGAAGTTTTTGACTTACCTCAAGGTATCAGGCGCAAAAGCGTGAAATGAATCACAGGTAATGAAGGTGAAAGATAGCGCGTTTGAAATAGGAGCTTTGAATGATGGATAAGACAGTCAAATTGGCATTGGGCGTGGTGGTTGTTCTGGTCGCGTCAACGGCAACACTCGCGGCTCAGGACAACAGCTTCACGACGTTCAGGGTTCTGAAGCCCGAGCTTGCTGTTGAGGCAGCGAATGCTGCGATGACGGACTGCCGCAAGAAAGGCTATCAAATTGCAGTCAGCGTTGTGGATCGCTTTGGTGTTTTGCAGACAACCGTGCGCGACCAACTGGCTGGTCCGCATACGCCAGATACGGCCTACAGCAAGGCTTGGACGGCGGTGAGTTTCCGGAGCGAAACGCTTGAGCTGTCGAAGCTCTCTGAGACTGGCGAAGCCTGGGCCATTCGTAATGTTGCCGGAGCACTCCCGCTGGGTGGTGGTGTGAGAATTCTGGCAGGCGACGGTGACATGGTCGGGGCAATAGGTGTTTCGGGCGCGCCTTCAGGTGGCGAGGATGAGGCCTGCGCAAAGGCCGGCATTGCAGCGATAAACGAGAAAATCGAATTCTGACCGGCGGCAAGATGGTTCGTTATGAATGCGGCAAGTGCCGGAAAACGCTAAAGAGGGCGCATGCGCATCGCGACGTTCAATCTTGAGAACCTTGGGACGCCTGGAAACAAGGGCGTGCCGGTGCCCTCGCGCATTGCCATACTGCGCCCGCAGCTGGAACGGCTCAATGCGGACGTAATCTGTTTGCAGGAGGTCAACGGTGAGAAGACATCGAGCGCTAAAAGTCGCACACTGGCTGCTCTCGAC
>JABDJG010000413.1 GCA_013002595.1 Hyphomicrobiales bacterium
GTATTGTAGAGCCGGTCGACGGCCTCGACGGCATGGCGGGTCAACTCAACGAGATTATCGAGCTCGATGGTACCCGAATCGATGTTTTCCGCCAGATTCATTGTGGCCTTTTCCCTCAAATGAGCTGCAGGCCGCCTTATAGCAATCTCATGGTGCAATGCAAAATGCGGCGCATTGCCCTCTTACCTCCGGTGGTTCGAACTGGGACGGCTGGAAAGGTATGGTTAACCATTTATTCAAATATGTTCTGCATACAGACATCAAACTCGACGTCGAATGATTTGGTGTCCGCAAGGTCATCCTCTATCGGCACTAAGTAATGCAAAGTGGGCTTCACATGGGGGAAGCAGCCTGTGCGGTGGCTTTTAGAAAGCGACCGGTTTGCATCTTGAGGCGGGCTTATGACGCATATGTTTTCTTTTATCACCGACATGAAGATCAGTGCGCGGATTGCGCTATTGGCAGCAGTGCCGATTTCCGGTCTGCTGATCCTGACGGCGGCATACTTCATCGGTGAGCACAACGTCAGAGGAGAATTTGGCAAAGCACAGGCCCATACAAGGTTGGCCGAGCTTTCCGATGGCGTGCAGACCAGTGCCCTGCAACTGCGCCGGCACGAGAAGGATTTCCTGCTGCGCAAGGACAAGCAATATGTTGAGAAACACCGGGCCGAAACCCTGGCAATCCTCAAACTGATTGACAAAATGGAAGCCTCAGCGGTCGCCGGTGAATTAACCGGCCAGACCACCCGGTTGCGCGACCTGATCACGGCTTATGCCGGGCAGTTCGACACGGTGGTCGGGCTGCATCAAACCCTGGGGTACGACCATCAAACCGGCCTGCAGGGCGCGCTGCGCAAGGCGGTTCATGACGTTGAGGAAAAGCTCCAGACGTTCAATGTTGAAACCCTGGTGGCCAACAGCACCTACAATGCCGACAAGCTGACCGTGAAGATGCTGATGATGCGCCGGCATGAGAAAGATTTCATTCTGCGCGGTGACGAAAAATACCTCGGCCGGCATGCCAAGCGGCGCGAAGAGTTTGACCTGTTGTTGCTACTGTCGGGACTGCCGGAAGCCGAAAAGGCCGAGATCACCCGGTTGATGGATGCCTATCGCAAGAATTTTGTCACCTGGGCCAAGGCCGACATCAAGGTGCGGGCCGAAATTGAGAAACTGAGCGCCCATTATACCGATTTGGAGCCGTCATTCGAGGTGATCGACAAGTCTGCCAGACTGGGCAATGTCGCAGCGGGCGCTGCCCTTGTGGCGGTACAACAGCGCACGCAATTGATCTGGATCATCACGGCCGGCTTGCTGTTGGCGCTGGTGTTGAGCTTCACTTGCCTTGTGGCGCGCGGCATCAGCAGACCGCTTGCACGCATCACGGCGGCAACCCAGCAGCTGGCCGAGGGCGATCTCGACGTCGAAGTCATTGACGACACACGCAGTGACGAGATCGGCAACCTGGCCAGCGCACTGCAGGTATTCAAGCAAAACGGCGTTGAAAAGCACCGTCTCGAGCTTGAAAAGCTGGATGCGCAGGCCGAGGCCGAAAAGGCCCGCGCTGAAGACCTGGTCAGGGAAACGCTTTTCCAGTCCCAGATCGATGAGACGGTCCAGGCCGCCGCGAAGGGCGATTTTACCAGGCGACTCGATGCGGACTCGGCTGACGGAGCAATGCAGCAGCTCGGCGAGGGCATGAACCGGCTGTTGACCGTCGTCGAGCGCGGCCTTTCTGAAACGATTGGCGTGGTCTCGGCGCTGGCCCAGGGCGATTTGTCGAAAAAGATCGAGGGTGACTATGATGGCAGTTTCCTGACGCTCAAGAATGATGTGAACCGGATGAGCGACCAGATGCGGACCATTGCCAACCGGATCGCCTTGACGTCGAATTCGGTCAGCGATGCGACCGGCGAAATCGCCTCGGGTGTGACCGATCTCTCAAGCCGCACCGAGCATCAGGCGTCCTCGCTTGAAGAAACCACCGCCTCGATGGAAGAGCTGGCGGCGACGGTCAAGCAAAATGCCGACAACGCTCAGGAGGCCAATCAGGTTGCCGTGGCGGCGCGTGAATCGGCAACCAACGGCGGTCAGGTCGTTGATGACGCGGTCTCGGCAATGAGCCGGATCGAGGGGTCCTCAAAGCAGATTACCGAGATCGTTGGGCTGATCCAGGAGATTGCCTTCCAGACCAACCTCTTAGCCCTCAACGCGGCGGTTGAGGCGGCGCGGGCCGGCGATGCCGGCAGGGGATTTGCGGTTGTCGCCAATGAAGTCAGGGCGCTGGCCCAGAGGGCCGGACAGGCGTCAAAGGACATTCAGGACCTGATCACCAATTCTGACAATCAGGTGCGTGAAGGCGTTGAACTGGTCAACAAGGCCGGCGCATCGCTCGAAGACATCGTTGGATCGGTCAAGAAGGTTGCGGATTTCGTGTCGGAGATCGCAGCCGCCAGCCAGGAACAGTCCGCCGGTATCGATCAGGTCAGCCGGGCAATCAACTCCATGGAAGAGATGACCCAGCAGAACGGCGCCCTGGTTGAAGAAACCACGGCAGCCCTGCAATCGGCCCAGACCCAGGTCGGCGATCTGCGTAAAGTCGTGGCATTCTTCAAAACCGATGGTGCGGCGGCGATGCTGCCGGTTGCCGAGACAGGCGACGACGAGCCGGCCGCTCATCCTGTGCATCAACAGCAGGCCCAGGTCCGCCGGGCGGCCGCCGCCGGACGTGTTGCCGCAGATGCGGCGGGCGAAGATGATGACGGCGACGACTGGCAGGAATTCTAGACCAAAATTGATCTACGCCTGTTGACCAAAATTGAGCGGGCCGAAAGTATTGATTAACCCTTTATTCAACAACAATCTGCATACACAAACTGTAAATTGACGCAGGGTGATTTGAAACCCGGCACCATGCCAGCCGCATGTTGCTTCAAGGGGGGCATTGAGCTGCATAAGCTAGCCAACGCTGACAGCCGGGAACATCAGGCAACCGCGACGGCGATGAGCGGCGGTCTGGCCAACAAATTGCTTGTGCCGGTGCCGGTGCTGCTGATCATCTGCCTGGCACTTGCCTGGTTCTTTGTTCCGCAAAGCATGCTGGAACTGGTGCGTGCCAACAGCGTCCAGTCGGCGGTACAGACGGTAAATCAGTTCAAGACCGTCCGGGCCTATTACACTGAAAACGTCATCAAGAAGGTCGTTGCCAACGGCGGCGTTCGGCCGTCGGTCAACCATGGGCGCGAAGCTGACGGCATTCCGCCGCCGGCGACATTTCTCCTTGACCTGAGCACACTGTTGGAGGACCGCGACACGAAGATCGGCCTTTACAGCGGCTTTCCCTTTGCGGGTCGCAGGGACCGTGTCCTGGATGATTTTCAGCAAGAAGCCTGGGCCGCCCTGTCGGCCAATCCCGATGCGGTCTTCAGCAAACAGCAGAGTATCGACGGGCAAACCGTCGTGCGGGTGGCGATTGCCGACCGGATGACCGCCGAGGCCTGCGTTTCGTGTCACAACAGACATCCGAACTCGCCCAAGACCGACTGGAAGCTGGATGATGTCAGAGGCGTGCTGGAAGTTGTCAGCAACATCACGGCGCCGGTTGCCGCGGCCAGGGCATTGAGTAACCAAATACTTCTTTATGGCGGCCTGGTTGCCCTGGTTGTGATTGCCGTATCGATATACTTCTCGCGCTACATCACCGGTGCGCTGACCGGGGCGATTGCGGCAATGGGCCAATTGGCCGAAGAGGGCGCAGACAGCACTGTTGAGATTGGCGGCCTGACGCGCCGGGACGAATTTGGCGCGATGGCCAGGTCACTGCGGATTTTCAAGGACAACGCCATTGAAAAGGACCGCCTGGAGCGCGCCCGGGCCGACGAGCGGGCGGCCCGCGAAGCCGAACGCGCAGCGGTTGAAGAGCACAACAGGCGACTGCAGCGTGATATCGATGCAACGGTCCAGGCCGCCGCCAATGGAGATTTCTCCGGGCGCATGGACAGCTCCATCTACCACGGCAGCATGAAAGATGTATGCGATGGCCTCAACCAGCTGCTGGACACGGTCGATAGCGGTGTGTCGGAAACCGTCGAGGTTCTGGCAGGCATGGCGCGGGGCGATCTGACCCGGCGCATGACCGGCCATTACCAGGGCAGCTTTTTACGGCTCAAGAACGACGCCAACACCATGGCAGAGCAGATTGCCTCGATCGCCGAGCGGATTGCAGAAGTCGGCAGCGCGGTCGATCAATCGACGTTTGAAATAACGGCCGGCGTGGGTGATCTTTCGACCCGGACCGAGCATCAGGCGGCTTCACTGGAGGAGAACACGGCCTCGATGGAAGAGCTGTCGGCTACGGTCAAACAGAATGCCGATAATGCCCAGGAGGCCAACCGGGTGGCTGTCGAGGCCCGTCTGGCGGCGGCAAATGGCGGTGAGGTGGTCCACGAGGCGGTTCAGGCGATGAGCCGGATCGAGGGGTCGTCGAGGAGGATCACCGACATCGTCGGCCTGATCGAGGAGATTGCCTTCCAGACCAACCTCTTGGCGCTCAATGCGGCTGTCGAGGCGGCCCGGGCCGGTGATGCCGGCAAGGGATTTGCGGTGGTCGCCAATGAGGTTCGCGGCCTGGCGCAGCGATCTGCCGATGCATCGAAAGACATCAAGGACCTGATCTCCAAGTCCGATGATCAGGTCAGGGAAGGCGTCGAACTGGTCAACAAGGCCGGCGCGTCGCTGGGCGACATTCTCAACTCGGTCAAGAAGGTAGCCGATTTTGTCTCGGAGATCGCGACCGCCAGCCAGGAGCAGTCGGGCGGCATCGACCAGGTCAGCCGGGCGATCAACTCGATGGAGGCGATGACCCAGCAGAACGGCGCCCTGGTTGAAGAAACCACCGCCGCGCTGCAGTCGGCGCAGGCGCAGGTCGGTGACCTGCGCGAGGCGGTCGGGTTCTTCAGGACCGGCAGGGAGGCCATGCCCAGTGCCGATGCCGACGAGACTGGCGACAATGGCGTGTACGAGCGGCAAACGGCGGTTCGGCCCTGACGTTGTCAATTAACTGTCGATTTGGAGGCAGACTCGCATCTTTCTCAGAGTCATCAGGGCGTTTCATGCGCCTCATAAATTTGAGCTTCAATAAATGCGATTTTATTACAGGGTCTTTATATTCGTTATGTAAAAAGTAATTGTTCCGAACTTTCTGGAGCATTTCTATAGCCAGAATTAGCAAATCCAAAGCTGTTTTATACTATATACAGAACGTGAATCCAATTCATACCATTTTCGATTCAGTGTTAACCGCTGTTTCAGACTAACGTCCTATCGTCAGCTGCAGACAGAGCAGAATGACTCGCGGACGGTGGGGTGCTGATGCCGCGGGGCCGCAATCGAAGTGCGACACGTGAATTCGCATTTGTGGAACTAAACGGCTTTGCCGACCTGGCCCGGCAGAATGTTCGGCCCGGCCAAGCCGCGAGTGAAAACTGGAGTCAACGAATGACCGAGATCGACCAGATACGGACAATGCTGGCTGGCGAGCAACCTGAAGCCGGCGGCGATAGCGGCGGGCAGTATGTCGCGTTTGTCGTCGGCGAACAGACCTATTG
>JABDJG010000417.1 GCA_013002595.1 Hyphomicrobiales bacterium
GCGCGCAGGTCGTGCAGCGTCAGGGCAAAACAGTCTGATGATCTGTAATGCCCGCGAATACCGGTTCAGACCGGAAGTTGAAACTTTTCTCATGGCCTAGACGCCGTGCTGGTCGAGCGTTTCTTGCCCCATCAGCCACTCGGACTCGGCTGCCTCCAGCTGTCCAGCCAGTTTGGTCCGCAGCCGAGCAAAATCACTCGCCTTCTTGGGCTCGTCGGCATAAATCGACGAGTCGGCCAGTGCAGTATCCAGGATGGAAATTTTCTCCTGTAGTTTCCGGATGTTGGCTTCGGTTTCCTGAATCTTTTTGCGCAGCGGCTTCTTGGCCTTGCCGAGCGCTGGTTGTGGCTTGGGAGCTACCGGTCGCGGCTTTGCCGCCGCTTTCGTTCTTGCCTTTCGGCGCAGCTCGCGCGATTGGCCAAGTACCAGATCGGTATAGCTGTCCAGATCCCCGTCATAGGACTTGACCGTGCCGTGATTGACCAGCCACAGCCGGTCGGCCGAAGCCTCGATCAGGTGCCGGTCATGGCTGATCAGGATCACCGCGCCCTCATAGTCGTTGAGCGCCAGCACCAGGGCCTCGCGGGCCTCCACATCAAGGTGGTTGGTCGGTTCATCGAGCACCAGAATATGTGGCGCATGGAATGCCGCCAGCGCAAACAGCAGGCGGGCCTTTTCACCACCGGACAGGCTTTCCACCTTGTTGCCGGCAAGCGCGGCACCAAACCCATAGGCGCCCAGTCGCGCCCGCCGCTGTGCTTCGGTCGCGTCCGGCAGCAGGTCCCGAAAGTAGTCGTAAGGCGTCAGACCCGCCTTCAGCTCATCGAGCTGGTGTTGGGCGAAATAACCGACCTCGAGCCGTTTGTGATTGCGCTTGGCACCTGCCAGAGGCTCAAGCTTGCCGCACAGCAGCTTGGCAAAGGTTGACTTGCCGTTGCCGTTCGAGCCCAGCAGCGCGATCCGGTCGTCATCATCGATCCTCAGATCAAGATCGCGCAGGACCGCCTTGCCGTCATAGCCAACGGCTGCGTTCTCAAACCGGACCAGCGGCGGGTTAAGCGGTTTTTTAGGGTTGGGGAACATGAACGGCGCGACACGGTCTTCGACCATGCCGGTTACCGGCTGCATCTTTTCAAGCGCCTTCAAACGGCTTTGCGCCTGACGCGCCTTTGAGGCCTTGTAGCGGAACCGGTCGACAAAATCCTGCATGTGGCGCCGGGCGTCGTCCTGCTTTCTTTTTAGCTTGAGCTGCAACGCCTGCTGTTCGCGGCGCTGCTTGTCGAAGGAATCGTAATTGCCCTGGTAGACATTCAGTTTGCCATCTTTCAGGTGCAGGATGGTGTTGACCGCCTCGTTCAACAGGTCGCGGTCGTGGCTGATGATCACAATCGTATGCCGGTAACTGCGCAAGAAGCTTTTGAGCCAGATCACGCCCTCCAGATCGAGATAGTTGGTCGGTTCATCGAGCAACAACACATCGGGGGCGGCAAACAGGGCGGCAGCCAGCGCCACGCGCATCCGCCAGCCGCCTGACAGTGCGCTGCATGGCCCGGCCTGTTGTTCTTCGGAAAATCCGAGCCCTGAAAGAATGATCGCGGCCCGTGCCGGCGCCGAATGGGCATCGATGTCGGTCAAGCGCAACTGGATCTCCGATATCCTGTTCGGGTCGACCGCACTTTCCGCCTCGTCCATCAACCGGGCGCGCTCAAGGTCCCCAGCCAGCACGGTATCGAGCAGCGATGTCTCGCCACCGGGAGCTTCCTGGGCAACAGAACCGATCCGCGCCCGGCTTGGTACGGTGATGGTTCCGTTCTCGGGTTGAAGCTCGCCCAGCGCCAGCTTGAGCAGCGTCGTCTTGCCGGCGCCGTTGCGGCCGACAAGTCCGACCTTGTGTCCGGCAGGCAACGCCGCGGTTGCCTGGTCGAACAGCAGCCGGTCGCCGATCCGGTAAATGAGATTATTGATATGCAACATGGTGCGCCGGGTTTAGAGCATGTTTTGCTTATACGGAACCATTTGATGGTCCAAATCGGTTCACTCGGCTAGTTACGGAACGCAGCTCGATGTGGTGCATCGGGCAAGTTTCGTAACGACGTCCGATGGGCCGATTTGGTCCACCATCGTGCTGGAAGCGCGTCTCCGACACGACATGGCCGGGTTTTCGCGCCCGCTGGACGTCGTTACAGTCCACTTGTGGTCGGCCAGACCACGGCGTGGACTGGGCTCTAGCCAGCAGACGCGAAAACCCGGTCAAATGATTCCGTATAAGTAAAACATGCTCTAGCCCAGCTGCGATCGCGAGGAAAGCGTTCAGTCGGCGCAGCCTGCAGATTTCACGAGTTCCAGCTTGCCGTTTTGATCTTTGTAGGTGCGTATCAGGCATTGCGCGCCCTCATCGGTCCGCTCAGTGCGTTCAACCAGCTTCAGCTTGTCGTTGTGCCAGACATAGCTGTCTTGACCGGTTCTCGTCGCGCTGTCGCGCCACCGTGATGTTATTGTGCCGTTGAGTGCATCGAATGTTGGGGCGGTGATCTTGGACAATGCCGGGCTGGCTTCGAACTTGCCGGTGTCGGCATGGAACAGAAAATACAGGTATTGTGTGTTGGGACCGGCGCCAGCAAACTCCATCACGGCGAAATCAACCAATTTGTCAAAGTTCATATCGGTGATCAGCAGGCCGATATTCTGATGGTCGATGGTAGGCTCTGCGACAACATTTAGCGTCTGGAACGGTGGCAATCCATTGATGCTCAACTCGATCCTGGTGATCCTGTTTGGGCGCTTGCCGATCAGCGATATTTTAAGGGTACTGCCATCGTGCCGGCGCGCCACACAGCGAACGATCTCACCATCGAACATGTCCGCGAAAATGACGCAATTTGTCCCGTCCAGCGTCAATTGGGCATTAACAGGACCAGGCTCGATAACCGCCAGCAGTAAGCCAAAAATCGCCATAAACGGCCGGTAGTGAATGAGCCGCGGCAACGTTAAAGGAAAGCTGACTTTGCGGTTCATCATTGGTTCATGTCCGATCTTCTAATCTGACACATGTTGGAGAGGTCTGACAATTCGTGGCCGTGACGGGTCTGGGATCAAATCAAAGCATAAATCCGCTCCCGGGGGCGGGACGCATTTGCGCACCGACGGAGAACAACATGACAAAACGTATTCAACTTGCCGCCATGGCATTGGCGGCGGCGCTGGCAATTTCGGTCAGCCCATCGGCGTTCGCCGACAGCCACAATCAAGGCGCGTCGACTGTGGTCGACGCCAAATTCATGAATCAGCTGAAAGAGCTTTCTGACAAGGATCTGCGCCAGCTGATCGTCAGGCTCAAGGCCCGTGCCAGCTCGACTGCCGATCCTGGTGTGCGCCAACAGTTGCAAGCGGCCCGGCTGGAACGCAGAAAGCGCCGTGCCGCCAAGTCCACTCCCAGTCAGCCCGCTACAGCGGCTAAACTGACAAAAACCGAGTTGCGGGCGCGCAAGTTTTTGAGGGGCGCATCACCGGCGAAGTCCTTGCGCACAAAAGCGCTCGAGGACCGTATCAAGGCCACCCACGATCTGTTGGGCGGTAATGGCTTGCAGGACAAGACCCGCACCAGATTATCCAATTTGATCTCTGGTGACCGCACCGAACTGAAGAGCCGCCAGCCGGCCGCCCAGCCGGTGTCCGCATCCGAACGTCAGGCGCTCGAGCTGTTGAAGGGGCCGCAGGCTTCAACGCTGCGCACATCTGCGTTGCAGCAGCGCATACAGTCGGGGCGCGACCTGCTTGCGTCCGGCAAACTGACGTCTGGCACTCACACCAAGCTCAAACGTTATGTCGCTGCCGATGAGGCTGCATTGCAGGCGCGCGAAACCGAACAACGGGCTGCTGACCTGGAACGGCGTGCACGGCGCCATCTGGACGGTGCGGCTGCATCCAGTGAGCTGCGGGCCTCTGCACTGCGCGAGCGCATTCGCCTGAGCAATGAATTTTTGTCCGCCGAAGGTCTGCGGCGTTCTACCCGCCGGGGATTGACGAATTTGGTTGATTCGGATCGAGCGGCCCTGGACAGACTTGGCCAGCAGACGGCCACGTCCAGTGCGGAGCGCCGGGCACGGGCGCTTCTTGAAAGTGGTGTCGCGCCCGACAAGCTGAATGGCCTGGCATTGCGCGAACGCATCAAGGACACGCGTTCGTTGTTGCAGGAGCCTGAGATGAACCGCAGAACGCGGCTGCGCCTTCAGGCCAGTCTGGACCGCGATCTTGCCGAGTTGAACTCCCGCACTGCCGGTGGCGGCACCAACTATGCCGATCAGCAGGCACAAAGCCTGTTGAATGACACCAGGCGGCCAGCCGATCTGTCTGAAACCGCACTGCGGCAGCGGTTGCGCGAAACCCGTGATCTGTTGCAGGACAAACAGCTGTCGCCGCGGTATTCACGGCGCTTGCGCTCCCGGTTGAGTGCCGATCGGCAGGAATTGAGACGCCTGATTGCGCGCCGTTCTGGGGGCACCTCGATAGAGGTTGTCATCGGATCTGGCAACAACTCAGCAGTGGCACTACTGGCCGATCGCAGGCAATCCAGTGCCTTGCCCACCGGGGAACTGACAGATCGGGTGCGGCGGACGCAGCGGACGATCGATCGTGGTGGTTTGAGCAGCTACAATCGCTCTGTGTTGCAAGATATGCTGGTCTCTGACCGCCGCGAATTGCGCCGCAGGCTTCGCGCCCGGCGGGATCGGCGCCGAGCCGAGCTGGACCGCAAACGCCGCAACAATCAGATCAACATCGTCATAGCCCCGCAGGTCGAATATGCGCCGCGTAACGATGTCGCCGCAGCCGAGGCCGATGACGGCACGATCGAGCGTCAGCTGGTCGCCCCGCCGACCCGCGAAATTGATCGCCGGTACTCGATTGATGAATTGCGCCGGCGCCCTGATCTGCGTCACTACATGCCGGCAGTCGAGGTCGACAGCATTCGGTTCGGCACCAATGAGCATTTCGTGCGGGCAGAGGAGATCGATGAGCTGGAGCGTATCGGCTCAATTATCGAGCGCGTCGTCGCCACCAATCCGGGTGAGGTGTTCATGGTCGAGGGACATACCGATGCGGTCGGTTCCGACGGCTACAACCTTGCGCTGTCGACCAGGCGGGCTGAAGCGGTGAAAGAAGCCCTGCTCGAGTTCTTTGTCATAGAACCTGAGAACCTGGCAACGATCGGCTATGGCGAGCAGTTTCTCAAGATCCCGACACCGGATGCAGAGCAGGAAAACCGGCGCGTTTCGGTTCGCCGCATTACACCTTTGCTCGCACGCCGATAGTACCCAAGCGGCATCGGCCTCAACGGCCGGTGCCGTATTGCTTGTGCCGGCGACTCTGCGCTTGATGCAGGTCGTCGGCGCGGCTATAAGGCCGGTCAATTCCAACTCTTCAGCTATCAGCTCATACAATAAGGATATCAGCCATGGCCGAGCGCACGCTCTCCATCATCAAACCCGACGCTACCCGCCGCAACATCACCGGCAAGATCATAGCAAAACTGGAAGAAGCCGGATTGCGCGTCATCGCTCAAAAACGGGTTAAGTGGTCAACAGCTGATGCCGAAGCCTTCTACGCGGTACACAAGGAACGGCCGTTCTTTGCAGATCTGGTGTCGTTCATGACCTCAGGGCCGATTGTAATGCAGGTGCTGGAGGGTGAAGACGCTGTGGCCTGTAACCGCGAAGTGATGGGCGCCACCAATCCGGCCGATGCAGCGGCAGGTACCATTCGCGCTGAATTTGCCGAGTCGATCGAGGCCAACTCGGTTCATGGCTCCGATTCGGTCGAGAATGCCGCCATCGAGATTGCCCAGTGCTTCAAGCCGGAAGAACTGGTCGGCTGACCTTTCAGCCTGGAGCGATTGTCTCCGTCAGCACTTTGAAAATCAGAACATGAAAAAACCCCGGCGCTCAGTGCAGCCGGGGTTTTGCTTGGCGGTCTTTTCCACTTGCTAGATTGCGTGGGCGCCGAGGATCCGGCCGCTGTTTGAACTCATCCGGACCACCCACCAGTGACCATGCCGGAACGCTTTGAAGGCGTAACGCGAACCGCGGCAGTCATAAGTGCGGATGTGGCGGAAGCCCCGGTGACGCAACATGCGTTTGGCCTGGCGGCAGCCAACCCGATAATGGCCGGGATGCCGATGGGCAGGGCGCACATATTGCCTGTGGCCGCGGTAATGATGCCGGTGCCCGCGGTGGTAACCATACGGCGCCACCCCGATGTGGACCCGCACTTTGGTGCCGGCCTCGGCCTGTTGCGGTTGGAATGCGAATAAAGCGGCAACGAACATGCTGGCCGCGATGACAGTTTGCTTGATCATGATGTCCTCCTGAAAGTTTGATCCTGCGTTGCGAGCCTCCCAGCTCGCCAATCGGACCGGACAATGCCACACCGCCGCTGAGCGCTGCTGGACACGCTTGTTCATCTGGCGTTCATGTAAACGGGCTTGACTCTTTCAATCAGATTGTTGCGCCAAGTGATTGAAAAGAATCATGTTCACGGCAGGAGAATCGCCTCACACTTGGTGCCGGGATGACGATTGCGATCGGCGTGACCTGCATGACGTTGAGTCGGAGGTGAATCACAGATGAATGGGCAACTCAGCTTTCAGTCATCGGCAATGTGTGATGATGCATCAACGTCAACGCTTATATCTGCACTTCAGTCCCGGCCAAAACCGGCAAGGGCGAAAAGTACGCAACGGACAACGGACATGGCATCGCAAAAGCCGATCAACAAGAAGCTGATGTTGCTGATGGCTTTGTGCCTGATTTTCGCAACCGCCGTCCCGGTTATCGTTCTGGCTGCCAGCTGAGTCTCGACACATCCCAAATCGAACAGATTATACCAACGGCCCTTGATAATGACCCATTTGGCCGGGTTCTCCTGTTCTCTGGCTAGGAACGGACAGCGCCGTGGTACGTGTACCATAAGCTGATCGTTCTGCAGACCAGAGGGCAGGAGAACCCGGCCTTCGGTGGGGTAAATCGGCCCATCGTGCCGGAGGCGCGTCTTCGACACGACGGCGTCGTTCCGCCGATTGTCCGATCACCCAGATCGCCCGGCGCGACGCACCTAGCCGAGTGAACCGATTTCCCCCATCAAATGGGTCATTATCAAGGGCCGTTGGTATTAAATAGCCCGGGCTGCCATCGCGCCTTCGGCAATTGCCAGTTGTACCGTTCGCGGCGCCATGCAGTCGCCGGCAAAGGCAATGCGCTTGCCGCTTGCGCGTACGGCATCTTCAAGTTCGTCAGCCGCCCGATTGCCCTGCCAGTTTACCAACAGGTCGACCTTTTCGATGATGTCCGGATGGCGTGAGTAGATGTTGCGGGTCGTCACGGCTGAACCGTTCAGCCCGGTCACCGCCTCATTGGGCCTGAACTGGCAGCCGCGCTCTAAAAGGAACCTGTAAAGCTGTGTGCGTACCGTCCCGTCAATCAGCTCGGCAACGGCAGGCGATGTCGTCACGATCGTCACTTTGATGCCGGCTTCACACAACACCTCAGCTGCCGCCAGTCCGTTGCGGCCTCCGCCCTCATCAACCAGGACCGCATGCTTAACGCCGTCGGGGATATCGGCCAGAACATCGCCTGGCCCGGTCACCGCGACGGATGAGCTGGCCTGGCCCGCAAGATCCTCAGCCGGTGCCGGTCTTGAGCCTGTACACATGACCACCGCGTCGGCGTCAAGCTTTTCAATCTCGGCCGGTTCCAGCCTGCGGCCGGTCTCAATTCTCACCTGGGACCGGGCAAGTTGCCGCTTGAACCAGTCGATCGATTTGGCGAACTCTTTGGCGAAAGGAGATTGTGCCCACAATGCCAATTGCCCGCCAAGGGTGTCCGAAGCCTCGTAAATCGTCACCTGATGGCCCCGGGCCGCCGCGACACGGGCCGCCTCCATCCCGGCCGGGCCACCACCGATTACGGCAACCTTCTGGGGATCCTCAGCGGGCGTCAACTCGCCCAGTTCGTGCTCGCGCACGGCCATATGATTGTGAAAGCACCTAACCGGCTTGCCCGCAAAAGCCTGAGCAATGCACACGTTGGCACCGACGCACGGCCGGATATCGTCTGCCCGGCCAGCCATGATCTTGGTAACGATGTCCGGATCGGAGATGTGCGCCCGCGTCATGCCGACCATATCGGCCTTGCCCTCAGCGACTATGGCTTCCGCCATAACCGGGTCGGTGATCCTGCCGGTCACGAAAACCGGCACATTGACCCGTGCGCGCACGGCCTCGGCAAACGGCACGAACTGGCCGTGCGGTGCCGGGCTGGCTGGCCAGTGCTCAAACCGCATGATGCGGTCATAACTGTTGCCGGCTGCAACGTTCAAATAATCGATGTTGCCGCTGGATGCGATCAACCCGGCGATCTCCGCCAGTTCTTCGCTCCCAAGGCCACCCTCGACCATCTCATGGCCTGCAATCCGCATGCCGACAATGAGATCCGGCCCGGCCTCGGCCCGGCAAGCAACTGCGACCTGTTGTGCAAACCGCACCCGGTTCTCAAGACTGCCGCCATATTCATCATCGCGGCGGTTGCTGAGCGGTGAAAAGAATGCGCCGGGCAAAAATCCGAAGGCGGACAGGATCTCGACCCCGTCCATCCCGCCATCGCGAGCCTTCGCTGTTGCCTGGGCGTAGCTTTCGATCAACTCGTCGATCTCGGCATGGTTCAGTTCATGCGGTACCTGGCGCAGCAATCCTGAGGCAATAGGCGAGGGTGCCCAAAGCGGCCGCCCGATATCGCCATAATCGACGGTTGCCGCGCTGTGTCCAAGCTGGACCAGCATGGTGCCGCCTTCTGTGTGGATGGCATCGGACAGGCGATGATAATCATCGACGATGCCGTCGAGCAGATTGTTGAGGCCGCGCCCGGCGCCGCCGATGGAACCGGTCGCGTGGATTTGCGACGATCCGGTGATCTGCAACCCGGCGCCGCCGCGCGCCCGGGTCCGCTGGTAGGCAATATAGGCATCGCTTACTCGGCCTGCAGCGGCAACGCCGGGCACATGAGCGGTCACCAGCACGCGATTGCGCAGTGTTTTGGGGCCAACCTTTATTTCAGAGAGAAGATGCTCAAAATTTCCGGCCATCGCCAACCTCTAAGACAGTCCGATTGTTGAACCTATCGCAGAAAATAGGCGGTACATAGTGACATATTGCTGACATCACGGTGTCAGCAGGTATCGGATAGTCTGTGACCATGAGACGGGCCGACAGACTGTTGCAGATCATCCAGTTGCTGCGCCGCGCGCGCCGGCCGGTGACTGCTGCTGACATTGCCCGCGAACTGGAAGTGACTCCGCGCACCGTTTACCGGGACGTTGCCTCTCTCATGACCAACGGCGTGCCGGTCCGCGGCGAGGCGGGTATTGGATATGTGCTCGGCGAGGGATACGACCTGCCGCCCCTGATGTTCACTGCCGATGAGTTGGAGGCGCTGATCCTCGGTGCCCGGTTTGTTGAAGTTCAAGGCGATACCGAGCTGGCCGCAGCTGCCCAGGACGCCGTTGCCAAGATCGGCGCCGTCGTTCCGAAATCATTGCGGCCCATCCTGCTTGATGCGCCTCTGATAGCGCCCGACTATCACGAGCGTATCGAAGAGAACATCAACACCGGTGCGCTGCGCCGAGCCGTCCGTGACGGCGTCAAACTGCATCTGGACTACGCCGATGAGCACGGCCGCCGAACGGCCAGAACCGTCTGGCCGATTGCCCTTGGATACCTGGACCACAAGCGCATCCTGATCGCGCACTGTGAATTGCGCGCAGATTACCGCCATTTTCGCACCGACAGGATTGCCGGCCTGGCGATCCTCGATGAACGGATACCGGCCCGGCGTGAGGCGCTTTACAATGAATGGTGGAAGGTCTTTCAGGCCGAGCGATCCGCCTATATGGCGCAACACCCTGACAAGCCGCGGGCCTAGTTGAGAAATACTTCGCCAGATGCGACCGAGGCCAGCGCTTGCGGGTAAGTTTCATGCTCGGCCTGCAAGACACGCGCCGCCAAAGTGTCTGCACTATCACCCTCAAGCACCGGTACGCGGGACTGCGCAATGATCGGTCCTGCATCCAGTTCAGCCACCATGAAATGCACGGTGCAGCCATGTGCGCTGGCGCAGTCGCCAAGGACTCGCTCATGGGTGTTGAGGCCGCGGTATGCCGGCAGCAGCGAGGGGTGAATATTCAACAAGCGCCCAAGCCATTTTTCAACGAATGCCGGGCTTAAAATGCGCATGAACCCGGCGCAGGCGACCAGATCGATACCGTGCTCGCCAAGAACTGTGTCCAGCGCGTCTTCAAACGAAACCCGGTCTGAGAATGCCTTGTGGTCGACGGCCACCGCTGCAATGCCCTGGTCGCGAGCATAATCGAGACCGGCAGCGTCCGGCCGGTTGGATACAACAAGTGCGATTTCGGCCGGGTAATCGGGCGCCTTAGCAGCGCTCACCAGCGCTTGCATATTGGAGCCGCGCCCGGAAATCAGCACAGCGGTCCGCCGCCGCCCGGTCATCGGGCGCCAAACGCAAGCTGGTTGGAGAACCTGACCTGTTCGCTGGTTTCGCTGCCCGGTTCAACGACGCCCAGCCGAACCACATCCTCGCCCATCTCGGCAAGCGCCAGCATGACCTCATCGCAATGGCGTTCCGACACCACCGCGACCATGCCGATACCGCAGTTGAATGTGGTCAGCATCTCGTGTTCGTCCATGCCGCCTTCGGATTGCAGCCATCCAAACACCGGCGGCGGCTGCAGCATGTCCAGATCGACATGCGCGATGGTTCCCTCAGGCAGCACCCGCGGAATATTCTCGGTGAAACCGCCACCGGTTATATGGGCAAATCCCTTGATGCCTTTGCAGGTCTTCAGCGCCGTGAGCAGTGGTTTCACGTAAATGCGGGTTGGCGTCAGCAGGGCCCTGCCAAGCGTCTGATCAGACGCAAAGGGGGCCGGGGATGCATAATTGAGGCCACTGTTCTCAACCAGCTTGCGAATGAGAGAATAGCCGTTCGAATGGGGCCCGGATGAACGCAACCCGATAATGGCATCGCCGGCGCCAATCGACTTCTTCGGCAGTATCTTGCGCCGCTCCACCGCGCCGACCGAAAAGCCGGCCAGGTCATAGTCACCGGTACCATACATGCCGGGCATTTCGGCGGTTTCACCACCGATCAGGGCGCATCCGGCCTGACGGCAGCCGTCAGCAATGCCTGCGATGACCGACTTGGCTTCATCGACGTTGAGCTTTCCGGTGGCAAAATAATCCAAAAAGAACAGCGGCTCGGCGCCCTGTACCACAAGGTCGTTGACGCACATGGCCACCAGATCGATGCCGACGCTGTCGTGAATGCCGGTTTCGATCGCCAGCCGTAGTTTTGTCCCGACACCATCATTGGCGGCAACCAGGACCGGATCTTTGAAGTCACACGCCTTGAGATCGAACAGTCCGCCGAACCCGCCAAGCGCGGTTCTGCTGCCGCGGCGCGCAGTTGACTTGGCCAGCGGCTTGATGGCCTCGACGAGAGCGTTTCCGGCTGATATGTCAACGCCTGCCTGTCGGTAGGTGAGGCGGTTCGGCTTAGCTTGTGGCATGGCGGCGAAAACGTTAAGTTCGCATCTGTTGGAAGAATTACGGTCTGTTGTCTGCGCAAGCCACGGGCAGTGCAAGCAAAAACGGTACGGGGGTTGAGGATTTGGACAGGTTATCGGACCATAGGGCCGATTTTTTGCCGGCATTTGCTGCTGCACTGCACGCGGTGCGCCGTTTTTGGGCGGTTGTCATCTGCAGTGCTGTCCTGTGCCTGACGAGCGCTCCGGCACTTGCCCAGGACAGCTCTCTGTACATCGTATCGGGTGTCGAGGTCGATGTAACCGACACTGACGCTTCAAAGGCCAAGCTGAAAGCGATTTCCGAGGCCCAGATCAAGGCCTTCCGCATTCTGGTGGAACGATTGGGCGAACCGGGCGATGTCGCCAAGGTCCAGCATTTCAAACCAGCCGAGATCGGCCGGCTGATGTCCAGCCTATCAGTTGAGGAAGAACGCACCGGCCCGAAACGTTATATCGGCAAGCTCACCATCAAGTTTCTGCCCGATCGCGTCCGCAAGGCCCTGTCCAAGGTCAAGTTCAACGTTGTCGAGGAACAGGCTCCGCGCATCCTGGTGATCCCGCTCTGGCGCACAGAGCAGGGCCCGGTCGTTTGGGAGGACAACCCGTGGCGCGCGGCCTGGCAGTCGTTGAAATCGGAGAATTCTGTGGTGCCGGTCCTGATCCCGCTTGGTGACATATCCGATGCACAGTCCTTGACCGCCGAAGAGGTGTTGGCCGCAGATCAGGCAAAACTTGAGGCAATTGGCTACCGCTATGAGGCCCGGGCGGTTCTGGTCGCGCTGGCCGAACCGGTCGGCGACAACTCGGTACGTGCAACCATGCAGGGGAAGTCACCGGTCGGCGACATCTCGTTTGACAAGACTTACGTGTCAGCTGACGGCGGGTTAGCCGATGCATCGCTCCAGGCCGCAAGCCGCTTTCACAAGGCGATGATATTCAAGTGGAAGAAATCCCGGCCGCCCCAGGGTCTGGCGAACACCAACGTTCAGGTCGTCAATATCGCTGTGCCGTTCAGCAGCCTGAACGAATGGAATGCCATACGCGGGCAGCTTTCGATTGCACCGGGTGTGACGGCAGTAGAGGTAAACAGCCTGGCCAGCACCGGCGCATCGGTGCGTTTGACCTATAATATCGCATTTGAACAACTGCGTCTGGCGCTGCAGCAGCAACGCCTAAATCTTGTCCTGGTAGGTGGAACCTGGATTGTCCAACCGTTTTAGGGTGTGGTGACAACTTCAGGCATGGGTTTGATTTTGCATAAATCGTTCAATAACAAGGCTTTGTCCGCCGCACAGGGTAGCCCCTTTGCAAGGACCAAGCCGCGGTTAGTGGGCGATTTATGCAAAACCCTTGCGGGCGGGCCATATTTTGGTGCTTTTTGCGGAAAATCCGACTTGAAGGCGGTGAGCCTACGGCGCCGGATTTTCCACAAACATCACCCAAAATATGGCCCGTCAAACCCATGCCTGAAGTTGCCACCACACCCTGATCTCTTCCAGGCGCTGTCCGCATGAGCCTTCCCAACATAATAACGATCGCGCGCATGCTCGCGGTGCCGCTGATCGTCTGGCTCATTATCACCAATCAGATGAACGCGGCCTTTCTCATCTTCGTGGCAGCCGGCATAAGCGATGGTGTCGACGGCTTCATCGCCAAACGCTTTGATGCAGCAACCACACTTGGCGCCTATCTCGATCCGCTCGCCGACAAGTTGCTGCTGGTGAGCATTTACATCTCACTGGGTTATCTCGACATCCTTCCTGCCTTGCTGGTGATCACGGTGGTAAGCCGCGATGTCATGATCATTGGCGGACTGCTGTTGGCCCTGTTTCTTGAACGGCCGATGGATATCAAACCGCTGTTCGTTTCCAAGGCCAATACCGCCGGACAGATCATACTGGCAGGTGCCGCTCTGGGGCTGCCGGGCCTTGGATATCCTTCGTCGGACTTGATAATATGGGGCTCGGTCGCTGTTGGCGTGTTGACGGTCGGTTCGGGCGCCGTTTACTTGCGCGACTGGATTAGGCACATGGCCATTGGCAACGGCGCACAGTGACCTTGCGATGGAAAGGACAGCGCGATGACCCTGCAAAGGCAGCTTAGCTTCTGGTTCGCGGCCCTACTATTTCTGATTTTGTGTCTGTGGCTGCTCGGCGACATCATGCTGCCGTTCATTGCCGGTCTGGTACTGGCGTATTTTCTCGATCCGGTTGCCGACATGCTCGAGCGCTGGGGCTTGCCGCGCCTGGCCGCGACCATCATCATTCTGGCGTGCAGCGTCCTTGTCTTTGCGCTCTTGATCCTGCTGCTGGTCCCGATGCTTGGCGACCAGATCGGGCGCTTTGCCGTCAAGCTGCCCGGCTACATCACAAACCTGGTCAATCTGTTCAATGAAGCTGCGCCAGAGTGGCTCAAGTCATTGCTCGACCGGTCCAATCTGAAATTGCCGGACAGCGCCTCAGATGTTGCCACAAAGGCGGCCGGTTGGATCGCGACTTTGCTCTCCTCGCTTTGGTCAGGCGGCCTTGCCATCGTCAACCTTGTATCACTTCTCGTCGTCACCCCGATTGTCATCTTTTATATGCTCAACGACTGGGACAGGATGGTTGCCAAGGTCGACGGCTGGCTGCCCCGTGAGCACGCTGATACGCTGCGGGGCCTGGCCAGCGATATCGATAATGCCATGGCCGGCTTTATTCGCGGGCAGGGTACTGTGTGCATGGTGCTTGGCATATTCTACGCATTTGCCCTGATCGCTGTTGGCCTTCCTTTTGGACTGCTGATTGGGTTGGTTGCCGGCCTGCTGAGCTTTATTCCATACGTGGGCTCGCTGATCGGTGGTGCCCTGTCGATCGGCATGGCGTTGGCGCATTTCTGGCCGGAATTTGTTCCCATCTTGCTGGTGGCGATTATCTTTGCCGTTGGCCAGTTCATTGAAGGTAATTTCCTGTCCCCCAAACTGGTGGGCGGGCGCATTGGCCTGCATCCGGTCTGGTTGATGTTCGCCTTGTTCGCATTTGGCTATCTGTTTGGTTTTGTTGGCTTGCTGCTGGCGGTCCCGCTGGCAGCCGCTGTCGGTGTCCTGGTGCGGTTTGCGTTGAAACAGTACCTGGAAAGCCGGCTGTATCTGGGCCCGCCGCCTGTGCCGAAGCCGGCGAAGACCCGCAAGAAGAAGGCCTGAATGGACAGTTGATGTCGAGTACCCCGCCCTCATCGGCGCAATACGTTCTTGATCTGCCGCACCGTCCCGCGCTTGGCCGTGACGACTTTCTGGTCACCGATGCCAATCAGGCCGCCGCTGCTGCTGTCGAGAGATGGCCGGACTGGCGCAATCCGGTGATGATCATCTGCGGGCCGGCCGGCAGCGGCAAAAGCCACCTCGCTGCAGTCTGGCTGTCGATGACGAACGCCAGACAGGTTGCCGCTGCTGACCTGCAAGAGGCCGGCATACCCGAACTGTTGAGCAACGGCGCGGTGCTCATCGAGGATGCACCGTCAGGCCAGCTGGACGAGCGTGCATTGTTCCATGCCATCAATCTTGCCCGCGAGGAAAAGCGAACCATCCTGATCACCTCGCGCTCATCACCGGCGCATTGGCCAGTTGCACTGCCCGATCTGGTTTCGCGTCTCAAGGCGGCCGAAGTTGCCTACCTTGAGGCCCCTGATGATGTGTTATTGCGCGGTGTCCTGATCAAACAGTTCGCCGACCGCCAGATCGCGGTCGATGAACGGATCATTGGTTTCATGGTGGCGCGCATGGAAAGATCATTTGATGCGCTGCGCAAGTTGGTCGCCGAGATCGACAGGCGTGCGCTCACGGAGCGGGCCGAGATCACCCGTCCGTTCGTGTCGCGGGTGATGGCCGATTTGGCAAGCCAATCCGCCACACCTGATGAATAGTCTTTCATTGATTGGCCACATGCTGGCAATATGGTTGCCATGATGAAGAACGAAGCAAGAGACACCGATCAGATCGGCCGCGACCTGGCAGCGGTGTGTGCGCCCGGATCGCCACTCGAGATGGCGATCGAGCGCCACGAGCCCACCCGGTTCATGAACCGTGAACTGTCCTGGCTGGGGTTCAACCTGCGGGTGCTTGAAGAGGCCCGCAACGCAAATCACCCGCTGCTTGAGCGGCTGCGATTTTTGTCAATCTCCGGCAACAATCTCGATGAATTCTTCATGGTACGCGTGGCCGGTCTGGCGGGCCAGATCCGCCAGGGCGTGACCGAAATTTCGCAGGACGGCCTTACTGCGCAGCAACAGCTTGACCGCATCCGGCTGCTTGCCCAGGAGCTGATGGATGAACAGGACGGGCGGTGGCTGGCCCTGCGCGATGAACTGGCCGAGAACGGCATCGTCATTGTTGATCCCGAAGGCCTGACTGACATAGAACGCACCTGGCTGGATCAGCGCTTTTTGGAGCAGATTCTACCCGTCGTGACCCCCATCGCCATCGATCCGGCACATCCGTTTCCGTTCATCCCCAACCGCGGCTTCGTCATGGCGGTTCAGTTGCGCCGCCGCGAGGACGATGAAACGATGAGCGCGCTCTTGCCGATCCCTCAGCAGCTGGAAAGGTTTATTCGGTTGCCGGGTGGTGGGTCGAAAAAGACCGCCCGCTTCATCACGATCGAGCAGATGCTCTCGTTGTTCATTCCCAGATTGTTTCCCGGTTACGACATGGTGGCCAAGGGCGTGTTCCGCATTCTTCGCGATAGTGACATCGAGATTGAAGAAGAAGCCGAAGACCTTGTCCGCCTGTTTGAAACCGCGCTCAAGCGCCGCCGCCGCGGCCAGGTTATCCGCATGGAAGTTGATGCGGACTGCTCCGAATCTTTGCGCCAGTTCATGGCCGATGAACTGCATGTGCCTGACGATGTGCTTGTCCTGTGCGGTGGTCTTGTCGGCTATGCCGATACCTCACAGCTGATTTTGGACGAGCGGCCGGACCTCAAGTTCACACCCTACAACGCCAGGTTCCCGGAGCGGATCCGCGATCATGGCGGTGACTGTTTTGCCGCCATCCGCCAAAAAGACATCGTGGTTCACCACCCTTACGAATCTTTCGACGTGGTGGTCCAGTTCGTGCGCCAGGCTGCCGATGACCCTGATGTGGTTGCCATCAAGCAAACCCTCTATCGCACGTCTAATGACAGCCCAATTGTTGCCGCCCTGGCCAAGGCTGCCGAGGCTGGTAAATCGGTCATGGCGCTGGTCGAACTCAAGGCCCGTTTCGATGAGGCCGCCAATATCCAGTGGGCACGCGATCTCGAACGGGCCGGTGTCCAGGTGGTGTTCGGTTTTCTGGAGCTGAAGACCCACGCCAAGGTATCGATGGTGGTTCGCCGCGAGGTTGGCCAGTTGCGCACCTATGTCCATTTCGGCACCGGTAATTATCATCCGGTAACCGCCAAGATCTACACCGATCTGTCGTTCTTTACCTGCGATCCCCCGTTATGCCGGGATGCGGCGCGACTGTTTAACTACATCTCCGGTTACGCGCCGCCAGAAGACCTTGAAAAGCTTGCCGTATCGCCGATCAGCCTGAAAAAGCGCCTGCTTGACCATATTGCCGAAGAGATCGAGCATGCCGAACAAGGGCGCAAGGCGCAGATCTGGTTCAAGCTGAATTCACTGGTCGATCCGGAAGTTATCGATGCGCTGTATGACGCCAGCAACGCCGGCGTACAGATCGAGCTGGTCGTGCGTGGTATCTGTTGCCTGCGTCCCGGCCTGCCGGGGTTGTCGCAGAACATTCATGTAAAGAGTGTAATTGGCCGCTTCCTTGAACATTCGCGAATTTACTGCTTCGGTGCCGGTCATGGGCTGCCACATCCGAAGGCCAGGGTTTACATATCGTCAGCCGACCTGATGCCGCGCAACCTTCATCGCCGCGTCGAAATGCTGGTGCCGATCGAAAATGCCACGGTGCACGAACAGGTTCTCGATCAGATCATGATCACCAACCTGAAAGACAACGAACAGAGCTGGGTTCTGGATTCTAATGGCCGCTCACGGCGTGTGGTGCCTGACAAGGGCGCAGCAAAATACAATGCCCATGAGTATTTCATGAACAATCCATCGCTATCTGGCCGCGGCAGTTCACTCCAGCAATTGTCCAAGGCGAAACGGGTCGCCAAATCAAAAAAGACCGGCTAGAAGGCACTTGTGAAAGCTGCAACGGATTATCGCGAAAGGCCGCCCAAATTCCGCCCCGTCGGTGTCGTCGACATCGGCTCAAACTCCGTGCGCCTGGTCATCTATGACAGCCAGCGCCGCGCCGCAGCCCCGGTATTCAATGAAAAAGTTCTGTGCGGGCTGGGCAGGGGGCTTGCCAAATCCGGACAACTGTCGCCTGAAGGGGTAGAGCGGGCACTGACCGCGCTCGCCCGCTTTCGCACTTTGTGCCGCGCCATCGACACTGACAGGATCTATGCGGTTGCAACGGCCGCAGCACGTGAGGCAACAAACGGTAAGGAATTTGTCGCCGCCGCCCAGGCCGCCCTGAGCCACGATATTCAGGTCCTGTCGGGCAAGCAGGAAGCCCGGCTTGCGGCTTATGGCGTGCTTGGCGGTATACCCGATGCAGATGGCTTCGTGGGCGATCTCGGCGGCGGCAGTCTGGAGTTGGTCGATGTACGGCGCGGCGAGCAGACAAACGGCGTGACATTGCCGCTTGGACCGCTCCGCCTGATGGATGAATCGGGCGGCTCAATGATCAAGGCGCGCAAGATCATCGACCAGCACCTGGACGATGCCGATTTCCTCGATGCTCTCAAAGGTCGTACGCTGTATGCGGTAGGCGGCACCTGGCGTAATCTTGGCCGCCTGCATATGGGCCAGCAGGCATATCCCCTGCACGTTATTCACGGTTATCAGATCGCAAGAGGTTCAGCCGAGACCCTGGCCGACTTCGTTGCTGGTCTGACCCCGGCAACCTTGCATGGCGTTGGCCCAATTTCACGCAATCGGGCTGAAACGCTGCCGTATGGTGCCCTGGTGCTTCAGCGCCTGCTGGATATGGGCAAGCCGGACGACGTTGTCATTTCTGCCTGGGGCGTTCGCGAAGGCCTGCTGTTTTCCAAGTTCAATCGCAAGAAGCGGGCGCGCGACCCTCTCATGGCCGCCTGCTGGGACTTCGCCCGCCGCCACTCACGCTCGCCATCGCACGAGATCGAACTGTGTGACTGGACCAGTCTGGTGTTTGGCACCGGCAAACTGAAAGAGAGCGATGAAGACCGCCGGCTGCGCTACGCCGCCTGCATGCTGGCCGATATTGGCTGGCGCACGCCGACCGACTATCGCGGTGACAGGTCCTTCAACATCGTTTCACAGGCGACCTTCGTTGGTGTTGATCATCCGGGCCGCGTTTTCTTGGCATTGACGGTCTATTTCCGCTACGAGGGTCCATCATCCACCGCCGGCAAGGAGCTTGTGGCATTGCTGGCCGACGGCATGCTGGAGCGGGCCCGGCAATTGGCGGCAGCGTTCCGGCTGGCCTATGTGCTTACGGCGGCCATGCCTGGTCTGTTGCCGCAAATCGGACTGGCGGTGACCCGGAGCAAGACGCTGACACTGACATTGCCGGATAAACTGAAAGATTTGCGTGGAGAGGCCGTCGACAAGCGCCTGCAGCAATTCGCAGACCTGCTGGGATGCAAATTCAAGATCGTGATTGCACCGAAAACCTGAGAGCTATTCCGCCGCCTTGAGTTTCGACAGTGCTTCGTTGAGCCGAATGAGGGTGGTCTGCTTGTTCTTCAGACCGAGTGCCACGTTACCCGCTTTGATCTCAAGCGCGATATCGCCAAAAACCTGACGGCGCCAGCCACTCATGGCGCGGACGTTGTCCTGGCCTGCGGCGATCTTTTCGATGTCGCTGCTGCTGGCAATCAGCTTGGGCGCGATGCCTTCGCGCTCGGCGATGACTTTCAACGCAAGCTTGAGGACTTCGGCTGCCGCTGCGGTGCCTTCCGGCAGGTTAGGCTTGTCATGTGCAACAAACGGAATGTCGTCCGGCTTCATCTGCGTCCCGGCCCGCACCGCTTTCAGCAGCGCTTCGCCGACGTTTGAATTGGCGTGTCCCTTGGCAAGCGCTCTGAGGCCGCGAAGCGCATCCTTGTCTTTGGGTTGTTGCACGGCCAGTTCGGTGAGCACATCGTCCTTGACGATACGGTTGCGCGGCACATTGCGCATCTGCGCCTCTTGCTCACGCCAGGCGGTTACCTGCATGAGTACGCCCAGCTGGCGAGGCTTGCGGGCGCGGAATTTGATCCGTTGCCAGGCATGTTCCGGCGCCACGGCGTAGGTGTCCGGCGACGTCAGGATGTCCATCTCCTCTTCGAGCCAGGGCTCGCGCTTTGACTGATCGAGCTTGGCCTTGAGCTTGTTGTAGACCACGCGCAGGTGCGTGACGTCGGACAGAGCGTATGCCAACTGCTTGTCGCTCAAAGGCCGCCGGGCCCAGTCGGTAAACCGCGATGATTTGTCGACATGAGCGCCTGCCAGGCGGTTGACGATCGCTTCATAGCCGATCTGGTCACCGAAGCCGCACACCATTGCCGCGATCTGGGTATCGAACAGCGGATGCGGAATGATGTTGCCCAGATGATGAATGATTTCAATGTCCTGGCGCGCGGCATGAAACACTTTCAACACATCGGTGTCTGCCATCAGGGCAAAAAACGGCTTGAGATCGATATCCGGTGCCATCGGGTCGATGATTGCTTCATGTTCCTCGCCGGCAATCTGGATCAGGCACAGCTCGGGCCAATAGGTGCGCTCGCGCATGAATTCGGTATCCACGGTCACGAATTCGTCCTGCGCCAGCGCTGTGCAAAGTTCGGCCAATCCAGCTGTTGTGTCGATAATTTTCATGTGATCTCCAAATATGGGGTCACACAACCTGAGTCTGTAGGGCAAATCAACCAAAGTGCGGGTTTTGTCAGTGTTTTTTTACGTTTGAGCGCGCCATCTTCATGAAAACAGGCGATGTCCGCAGCATGGATGTGAAGAGTCCGCGGGCCTGTTCGGGCCGGCTGCGGGCCCGCATGCGCCAAAAAGTCAGGCCGATCAGCAGCAGATGGATGACGCTGGTATAGGTAAAGAACGCCGATGTGCCGAATATCTTCATAACCCATGCAACGGCAAACGGCCCGGCTGCAGCGCCGATCGAGTAAAAGAAGCTGAGGCCGGCGGCCACCAGCACGTATTGCCCGGCCTCGGCCCGGTCATTGGCATGCGCGGCCGACAGGGAATACAGCGGCAGCGAGAATGCACCGAACGCAAAGATGCCGGCATAGAGCAGAACTTGAGTGTTGCCGGCCACCCGAGACAGGAACAGGCCGGCTGCCGCCGCGCCCAGCGTTGCGGTGATGAACACGTAGCGCCGGTCAAGCCGGTCCGACATCCAGCCCAGGGGATACTGCAGAACCGCGCCGCCGATGATACCGGCGCTCATGAAAATCGCAACATCGCCCGTATCCAGCCCGGCATCACGGGCAAACAGCGGCCCAATCGTCCGGAACGCGCTGTTGGTCAACCCGATGGTGATGCAACCAAGGCTGGCGAGCGGCGAGATCGTCCAGATGGTCCTGAGGTCGAAAGCAACCTGCTCCGGTGGCTTGGGGTTCGAACGGTCAGCCAGCGACACCGGCACCAGCGACAGGGAGATCATGATGGAAGCGATCGCAAAGATCGCAAAGCTGCCGACGCCGAACAGCGGTATCAGAAACTGCGAACCGGTCACCACGGCCAGATCGACAACTCTGTACAGTGACAGCACGCGGCCCCGGTCATGATTGGCAGACGCCTCGTTCAGCCAGCTCTCGATGGCCATGAACAGACCGGAGAAACAAAACCCCATGACGAACCTGAGGGCAATCCAGGCCAGCGGTTCGATCCACAAGACCAGGATCAAAGAGGCTGCAGATGCAACCGCCGCCAGGGCGGCAAAGACACGGATATGTCCAACGGCATGCAACATGCGCGGACTGATGATGCAGGAAATAAGAAACCCGCCAAAATAGGCCGTGCCCATCAGGCCGATGAACGCAGCATCAAACCCTTCCTCAGCGCCGCGCAGCGTGATCAGCGTGCCTTGCAGGCCGTTGCCGGCGAGCAGGATGCCGGCGGCGATCAAAAGCGGCAGGAGGGGCCCAAGTGCAATCATGGGAATCCAGGTTGAGCAGATTGATCACTCACCTATACTGCAACGTTTGGCGCATCGCCACGCCATTTGTTGCAACCGAGCCATGCCCTGGACGCAACGGCCTTTGATCGCAGGGGAAACAACAACCATGAAGTTCTTCGATGCCGACCAGGTTCACGCCAGGCTGGACTACCCTTCACTCGTCGAGGCGCTGTGCGAGCACCATCTGCGCGATATCGACGAGGTACGCTCCAATGTCCTGGAACAGCCGACGCCGACCGGCGCGACATCCTATTTTCTGGCCCTGCCGGCCTGGCAGCGCGGCCGCGCCATTGGCGCCAAACTGGTGACGGTGTTCCCGGACAACGAACACACCGGAACCGGCCTGCCATCTGTTCAGGCTGTCTATGTCTTGTTCGATGGTGAGACCGGCAGGCCGCGCGCCTGCATCGACGGGACGGCGCTGACGTTGCGCAAGACCGCCGGCGATTCAGCCATGGGCGCACGCTATCTCGCATCCAGATCAGCTTCGGCCATGCTGATGGTCGGCGCCGGCGCCATGGCGCCGCACCTGATCATGGCCCATTGTGCGGTGCGCCCGTCGATTACCCGGGTCGAGATCTGGAACCGCACGCCTGAAAGGGCCGAGGCGCTGGCCGAAAGACTCGATTTGCCCGGCATCGATATTTCGGCGGTAAGTGACATCGAAGCAGCAGCCCGAAAGGCTGATGTCATATCGTGCGCGACTATGGCGACAGATCCGCTGATCAAGGGCGCGTGGCTTAAAGCCGGATCGCATCTCGATCTGGTCGGCAGCTATATGCCGAGCCAGCACGAGTGTGATCAGGACGCGATTGCCAGAGCCTCGGTCTTTGTCGACAGTCCCTGGAGCGCGCTCGATGATTGTGGCGAGATGGTCACAGCGCTTGCGAGCGGGCTGCTGACCCGGGACAACATTCTCGCCGACAACTTCAAGCTGGCCCGCGTCGAACACCCCGGCCGCACCAGTCAAGACGAAATCACGCTCTACAAGAACGGCGGTGGAGGGCACCTTGATTTGATGGTTGCACAATTCCTGTGTGCCGAAGATTAGCGCAGGATCCGCAACCAGTTC